>CANMNM010000006.1 GCA_947499275.1 Actinomycetota bacterium
ACTACCTTAAGTTGATTAACGCCACTTGAAAAATCGAGAAGCCAGTATGTGTCCCACAACACCCCAGACAATGAGAACGCTCATGGCCTTAATCACATTTATGTCTGCGATGGTTGGCTCAGACACGCTGTATTGAATCAGATTTTTCACAGCTAGGGGTGGCAGGTACTCGAGGAATCCATTGACGGTCTCACTGAATGTGAAAATAACCCCGCCGAACATCAACACCAGTACGAAGATTCCATTGGCAATTGCGAGTACGGCTTCGGCTCTCAGGGTTCCCGCCAACAAATACGCAAAACCGCTGACACTGAACACTCCCAAGAACATCCACAGTGGAACTAATAGGGTTAAAAGAGTTGGGGACCAGCCGAGTACAAGCGCGCCGATGAAGGTAAATAGGCCTGCAAATAGCGCCAGCAGAAAACTTCCCAAACTCTTAGCGAGAACTACTTCCGCACGCGTCAGCGAAGTTGTACCGAGAAACACTAAAGTCTCGCTGCGACGTTCAAATGCCGTCGCAATTGCTAGGGACGTGAAACCTGCAGCAAAAGTGGAGACGGAAAGCACCGTGGCAAGCGCCAGCGCCACCGCAGTACTTTCCCCGCCAATAATCGTGGTTTTGGTCAGGACAATGAGAATCACAATGGGAATCAGTACGAGCAGTAATGCTTGTTCCGAGTTTCGTGCGTTGAGGATGAATTCCCATTTTGTTTGAATAGTGAGGCGGCGGAGTGAAATCACGGTGCGCCTCCATCCAAGAGGATGTCTTCGACCTCGGCCAAGACTCCTCCACGTTCACGCACATTTACCTGCGCGACATCGGCACCAATCTGTGCGCAGAAATTCATGACCGTCGTGATGAATGCGGCATCAATAGGGGCGTCGCTGGTGATTGAGTAGTGGCCATTTATCTTCTCCGTGATGTCAACACCTTCGGCAAGTGCATTCCGCAAACCCGTGAGTTCGATATTGGCGCGGCTTGTGAAAGTCATGTAGAACGCAGCAGAGGCTAAACTTACATTTGAGTCATAGGCAATGCCGCCAGCCTTTAGGGCAATTACCCGGCCGTTCATGATTTCGAGATCCTCAAGAATGTGTGTTGACACAAGAAGGGTGCTCTGTTGGGGTACGACGCGAGCCAGCACGTTGTAGAGGTCTCGCCGACCTTGGGGGTCCAAGCCCGCCGTTGGTTCATCAAGAATCAGTATTGGGGCACCAGCAATCAGAGCCGCTGCGCACTTGAGCCGCTGCAACTCACCACCAGAAAGGTTCTTGATGAGGGTCTTGGTGGTAAGGCTAAATGCCTCAACGAGAAATTCGACGGTTGGTCGGCTGCCGGGGTTCTGACCATCCGCATTCAGGTGATCGAGGTATTTGAGGAGCGCAACCGGCTTTGCACTGGGGTAGGGGCGGCCATCCTGGAGAGCGACGCCAACTTGATTAATGCCCGATGATCGCCAATGGCTGGGGCTGTGGCCAAAGAGAGAGATCGTGCCACCGGTCGGGGAACGCAGACCCGCGATTGACTCCAGCAAGGTGGACTTCCCCGCACCATTATTTCCAACGATTGTGGTCATTCCGGGGCCGAAATTAAGATTTATCTCCGAAATTCCACCGCCGTCGGGGTAAGTAAGGCTCAAGTTTTGGCACGTTATTGCCCATGGCAACACCTCGGCTTGAGGGGGCACTTGGGACATGAAGGCAGTCTAGGGTTTCCCTTAGGAACCCCCGGCGGTTGCATAGTTTGGGAATTAGGCAACAATAGTGTTGTGAAATTCCCAGGTGGTGCTGCTGAGCGAGTAGCCCGTGTCCTCTTGGAGGTCGGAGCGGCGACCGCGGTTGAGGTTTCGCACACGTTAGGAACATCTGTTCAGGCAACCCGCCGCTCACTCAACGCCCTTCTTGATGCTGGTTTTGTCGAGGCACATGAACGCACACCATTTGGCCCAACTCCCACACGCGGTCGGGGCAGGCCCAGTGGGACATATTCCTTGACACCATTGGGTCGCAGTGCTTGCGACCAAAGCTACGACGATTTGGCCCTGGAAAGTTTACGTTTCATTGATCGTTCATTTGGCAGAGATGCCGTTCGGGCATTTGCGGCTGAGCGAGCCGCTCGAATTACTTCCGGTGGCACGATTGAATCAATTGTTGAGGCACTCGTTAGCGAGGGGTATGCGGCAACGCTGGAACCAGCCTCCAGTAACTCACATTCAAGTCAGCTATGCCAGCATCATTGCCCGGTTGTAGCAGCTGCAAGTGAGTTTCCCGAATTATGCGAAGAGGAAACAAGTGCATTCAGTGCAGCTTTGGGACAGCACGTCACTCGACTTGCAACATTGGCACAGGGTGACCCCATTTGCACAACATTGATCCCTAATCAAGTTTTCGGACAGGTAACGCAGGTAAAACATCAAGCTCGCAAACCGCGGGAAAGTCGAGAGGTATCAGCATGAGTACAACGATTCCCAATGCCAAGAGTGAGCAAGACGCCACGATTGAGTCCCTCGGAAATTACGAGTATGGCTGGAGTGATGCCAGTGATGCGGGTGCTAATGCTCGACGTGGCATCAATGAAGACGTTGTCCGTGACATCTCTGCCAAAAAGAATGAGCCGCAGTGGATGCTCGACCTCAGACTCAAAGGTCTCAAGCTATTTGAGAAGAAGCCAATGCCGCACTGGGGTTCTGATCTCACGGGAATCCATTTCGACACAATCAAGTATTTTGTTCGTTCAACTGAGAAGCAGGCCACCGATTGGAATGATCTCCCCGACGACATCAAGAACACTTACGACCGTCTCGGCATCCCGGAGGCTGAAAAACAACGCCTCGTTGGGGGAGTTGCTGCACAATACGAGTCGGAAGTGGTTTATCACAAGATTCGTGAGGACCTTGAAGAACTCGGTGTTTTGTTCCTTGACACCGATACCGCTCTACGCGAGCACGAAGACGTATTCAAGGAATATTTTGGATCCGTCATTCCCGTGGGTGACAACAAGTTCGCTGCCCTGAACACGTCTGTGTGGTCGGGTGGATCGTTCATTTACGTGCCCAAGGGTGTGCACATTGATATCCCGCTGCAGGCCTACTTCCGGATCAATACGGAAAACATGGGCCAGTTTGAGCGTACCCTCATAATTGTTGACGAAGGCGCTTACGTGCATTACGTAGAGGGTTGCACTGCTCCTATCTACTCAAGTGACTCATTGCACTCGGCTGTTGTCGAGATCATCGTTAAAAAAGGTGGCCGTTGCCGATACACAACAATTCAAAACTGGTCAACGAACGTGTACAACCTGGTAACCAAGCGGGCCATCGCCCATGAAGGTGCAACTATGGAATGGGTCGATGGAAACCTTGGAAGCAAGGTGACCATGAAGTACCCGGCAGTCGTAATGACCGGGGAGCATGCTCGCGGCGAGACACTGTCAATCGCTTTTGCTGGTCCGGGTCAGCACCAAGACGCTGGGGCCAAGATGGTTCATGCGGCTCCACATACGTCATCGTCAATTATTAGTAAATCGGTTGCCCGCGGCGGCGGCCGAACAAGTTACCGCGGTTTGGTCCAAGTACTCGAGGGATCACATCATTCCAAAAGCACTGTGAAATGTGACGCGCTTTTGGTTGATGACATCAGTCGTTCTGACACGTATCCCTATGTCGATGTGCGTGAAGACGACGTGCAGATGGGACACGAGGCCACAGTTTCCAAGGTCAGTGAAGAGCAGTTGTTTTATTTGATGACTCGTGGCCTGAGCGAAGATGAAGCCATGGCAATGATTGTTCGTGGCTTTATTGAGCCAATTGCGCGTGAACTTCCCATGGAGTACGCAATTGAACTAAACCGCCTTATTGAGATGCAAATGGAAGGGGCTGTTGGGTGAGAGCTCCCACCGTCGCTCCTGCAACAGACTTAGCTCCACGAGTATTTTCACGCACGATCGAGGATTTTGACGTACCCGCTGGTCGGGAAGAAGAATGGCGCTTTGCCCCAATCAGAAAACTGAGAGACTTTTTCCAGCCAGCGGACTGGGGGAGTGTTGGTCTTAGCGGCGAACACGATGTAACTGTTGAATACGTCGAAATCAGCGACTCACGACTATCACATACATGGATGCCGACAGATCGACCGAGCGCTATTGCTCGAGCACAGGCAACCCACGCCGTTCTGGTAACTATTCCCAAGGAGTCGATTCACTCAAATCCAATTGTTGTGAACCTTAAAAATGCTGGTGAGAACAACTATCTTCACGTTGAAGTGCACGCCGGCCCTTTTTCAAAATCTCAGGTAGTCCTCATCCACGACACTTCGGGCAACGTAAGCGGGTCGATGCTGTCTCTTCTGGGTGATCAGGCAGATTTGACCATGCTTTCGGTCATCGATGCAGACGCCGCGGTCATGCAACACCTGCACTGGTTCACCGAAGTTGGACGCGACGCAAATTTCCACGGTCTGTCGATCACACTTGGCGGTGGGGTTATTCGAACAGTGCCCACATTGACGTATCGGGCACCGGGTGGGAAAGCTCAGATGCTGGGAGCATTTTTGTTGACAGGTGATCAGTTTCAGGAGCACAGAATTCTTGTTGATCACACTCAGCCACACTGTGTTAGCAACGTTATTTACAAAGGCGCTTTGAGCGGTGAGGGCGCGCACTCGGTGTGGATCGGCGACGTTCTTGTCCGGCGTGAAGCAATTGGTATTGAAACATATGAACTCAATCGCAATCTCTTGCTGACCGATGGTCCTCGGGCTGACTCCGTACCCAACCTGGAACTGGAAACCGGTGACGTGATTAGCGCGGGACACGCAAGCGCAACAGGCAGATTTGATGACGAACAGTTGTTTTACTTGCAATCGCGAGGAATCCCGGAATCAGTGGCCCGTCAGTTGGTTGTGCGGGGTTTTTTCGTCGACGTTCTCAGCAAAATCGATGATTCCGAATTGAGTGGATCCCTTATGCGACGCATTGAGTCGAAACTGGGAATTGTGGACCATGAGTAATCAATTAGTTCTCGGTGTCGTCTCTGATGTTCCGGCTGGAACAGCCCGCCAGTTTGAGGTCGATGGAGATTTAATCGTCGTCGTAAACACCCCTGAGGGAATGTTTGCAATGGAAGATCGTTGTTCCCACTCAGATGTCGCACTCTCTGAAGGCGAAGTGGACGGGTGCTTGATCGAATGTTGGTTACACGGATCAGCATTTGATGTTCGCACAGGTGTCCCCACATCTCTACCCGCGATAACCGCGGTAAAGACCTACCCCGTAACGACCGACATAACAGACCCCAATAGTCCAATTTTGATTACGAAAGGCACGACTCAATGAGCAAGCTCACAATCACCGATTTGCACGCAAGCGTCATCACCGAAGATGGTGAAACTCCCATCCTTCGTGGCGTTTCACTTGTCGTTGAATCCGGTACCACCAATGCGATCATGGGACCTAACGGATCCGGTAAGAGCACGCTTGCCTACGTGATCGCCGGTCACCCCAAGTACACGGTGACATCGGGGTCAATCGATCTCGATGGCCAAGATGTCCTGGCAATGACAGTGGACGAACGGGCTCGTGCTGGACTTTTCCTCGCCATGCAGTACCCGGTCGAAATTCCTGGCGTTTCAGTATCCAACTTCCTGCGAACGTCGATCACTGCTCTGAAAGGTGAAGCTCCCAAACTTCGCACATGGACAAAGGACATGAAAGAAGCGATGGCGGACCTTCAAATGGATCCCGCTTTTGCTAGCCGCAATGTCAATGAGGGTTTCTCGGGCGGTGAGAAGAAGCGTCATGAAATTCTGCAGTTGGGACTCATGCAACCCAAGATCGCAATCTTGGATGAAACAGATTCTGGGCTCGATGTTGATGCACTCAAGATCGTGAGTGAAGGAGTTAATCGCTACAAGGAGTCCAGTAACGCTGGCGTACTCCTGATCACTCACTACACGAGAATCCTTCGGTATATCCAGCCTGATGTTGTTCACGTATTCGTCGACGGCAGAATCGTTGCCACCGGCGGGCCGGAGCTGGCAGACATTCTGGAATCAGATGGTTATGAGACTTACACTGCAGCGGCGCGTGCGTAATGTTCGACGTCGATAAGTTGCGCGCGGATTTCCCCATCCTTTCTCGTGAGGTGCGGGGTGTTCCTTTGGTATACCTCGATAGCGGTGCAACTTCTCAAAAACCTACCCAGGTTTTGGACGCTGAGCGTCATTTCTACGAAACTTCAAATGCAGCGGTCCACCGCGGGGCGCATGCTCTCGCCGAGGAGGCAACTGATGCTTATGAGGCCGCTCGGCAAACAATCGCTTCCTTTGTGGGAGCTCAAGTTGAAGAGATTGTCTTCACGAAAAACGCAACCGAGGGAATAAATTTGGTTGCGTACGCATTTTCAAATGCAACAGACAAGGCACGACAGGGTATTGAGGTGGATCGACGATTTGTTGTTGGTCCTGGTGATTCCATCGTGGTTACGGAAATGGAACATCACGCGAACCTGATTCCTTGGCAAGAATTGTGTGCCAAGACAGGTGCGACGTTAAAGTGGTTTGGCCTCACGGAAGAAGGCCGCCTTGACATTTCGCCAGGAGTAATTGACAACACTACGAAGTTTGTCTCGGTAGTGCACCAATCGAATCTTTTAGGCACGATCAATCCGGTCAAAAAGATTATGGATATGGCACACGCGGTTGGGGCTCTCGGCATGGTTGACCTTTGTCAATCCGTTCCGCACATGTCGGTGAATGTGAATGAGCTCGGGGCTGATTTCGCATCATGGAGTGGTCACAAAATGCTCGGTCCAACGGGTATTGGAATTCTGTGGGGCAAATCCGATCTACTTAATGCCATGCCACCTTTCCTCAGCGGTGGTTCCATGATCGAAATGGTCCACATGGATCACAGCACATACGCGCCCGCGCCACAACGGTTTGAAGCGGGCGTCCCCATGGCGGCGCAGGCCATCGGACTGGCTCGCGCCTGCGACTATCTCAACGAATTGGGTATGGATAATGTTTTTCTACACGAACAAGAATTAACGGCCTATGCATTGGAAGAACTGGCGAAAATCCCTGGTGTTCGGGTGATTGGACCAACGGATATGCGTGACCGGGGGTCGGCAGTTTCCTTCGTAGTCGAGGGGATTCACCCCCACGACGTGGGTCACCTCATGGATGCCAAGGGAGTTGCAGTGCGCGTAGGACACCATTGCTGCTGGCCAACCTGTCGCCGTTTCGATGTCCCGGCAACGACCCGAATCACTACATACATATATAACGATAAGAGCGATATCGATCAAGCGATCGCCGGAATCAAAAGCGCCCAAGAATTCTTTGGATCAGGTATTGCGGTGAGCGCATGAGCGAGGATCTCTATCAGGAAATAATCCTGGATCACTATAAAAATCCAAGAGGAAAGAAAGTCGAGATTGACTCACTTGCCCAAAGTTATCAAGTCAACCCGACCTGTGGCGATGAGGTAACAGTTGAGGTCGGTCAAAACCCTGATGGCACATTACTGGTGTCCTACGACGGTCAAGGTTGCTCCATTTCACAGGCGAGTGCAAGTGTGATGAGTGAACTGATCAATGGCAAAACCCCTGCCGAGGCGGCACCCATTCAGGAAGCTTTCATGGAACTCATGAAGTCAAAGGGACAGCTGGAACCAGATGAAGAAGTACTCGAGGATGCAATCGCATTTGCTGGTGTTTCCAAGTATCCTGCCCGCATCAAATGCGCGTTGATCTCATGGATGGCTCTGTCCGATGCCCAGATAAAGGCTCAGTTAACCGCGACAACTACTACACGAAGTGGGTGAATCATGGCAGTAAGCAATGAAGATGTCATTGAAGCGATGAAAGATGTCATTGACCCCGAATTGGGGATCAATGTTGTGGATCTTGGTTTGGTTTACGGTGTGACCGTAGACGAGAACAACACCGCCACGGTAGACATGACACTGACCTCGGCAGCCTGCCCGCTCACCGATGTCATCGAGGATCAAACAAGAAGTGCACTTGATTCGATTGTGACCGACTTCAAAATCAACTGGGTCTGGATGCCGCCCTGGGGACCAGACAAGATCACCGACGACGGTCGTGACATGTTGCGTTCCCTAGGCTTTAACGTCTGAATCAGTTGGTGGGTGCAGGGACTAGACTGCGTTAGTCATGATTGCTGCTTCCGAAATTGAATTACGCGCAGGATCAGAACTTTTACTCACCGCCCCGATGCTACGGGTTGACAAGGGTGATCGGATTGGCCTTGTCGGGCGAAATGGCGCTGGTAAAACAACTTTGACTCGGGTCTTAGCCAGTGAAGCAGCGCCGGCGAGTGGAAGTGTCAAAATGACGGGAACTGTCGGCTATCTGCCTCAAGATCCCCGGACGGCAGACCCCAGCCAATTGGCGCGCTCTCGGATCCTTAGCGCTCGAGGGCTTGACGCCGTCTCAATCCGAATGACAAAAGCCGCCGAAGCCCTGTCCACCCCCGGTATCAGCGCGGAGGATTTTGACCGGGCTGGGGATCGATATAACCGAGCACTGGGTGAATTTGAGGGCCTTGGCGGATATACGGCGGAGTCAGAGGCAGCGACAATCGCAGCAAGTATCGGTCTGGACGAACGAATATTGGCTCAACCGCTGGGAACCCTATCCGGTGGTCAGCGCAGACGCGTTGAGTTAACGCGGATTCTTTTTTCTGACGCCGATGTTCTGCTGCTTGACGAACCCACCAACCACCTCGATGCGGATTCCATTCGTTGGCTGCGTAAGTACCTTGCGGCCTATGAAGGTGGATTTATCGTGATTAGCCATGACACCGAACTACTGGAAGACACGGTAAATAAGGTCTGGCATCTTGACGCAAACCGCCAAGAAATTGACCTTTATTCAATGGGCTGGAATAAGTATCTGCTGGCGCGTGAAACTGACGAAAAAAGGCGAAAACGCGAACGCAAAAATGCGGAAACCCAAGCGGATAGTTTGCGCAAGACGGCCGAAAAGATGCGGGCAAAAGCCTCCAAGGCGAAGGCTGCTCAATCGATGTTCAAACGAGCTGATCGACTCATGGCCGAAACGGCAAATGTTCAACTGAAAGACAATGTGGCAAAACTGAGGTTCCCCACACCGAAAGCATGCGGCCGGGTACCTCTGATGGCTGAGAACCTTTCTCGTAGCTACGGCAGCCTCGAAGTCTTCACCGATGTCAATTTGGCCATTGATCGCGGCAGCAAAGTCGTCATCCTGGGGCTCAATGGTGCGGGTAAAACGACAATGCTTCGAATCCTTGCTGGAATTGACCCGCCAGATACCGGGTCAAGGGAGCTTGGGCACGGGGCAATTGTTGGGTATTACGCGCAGGAACACGAAACTTTGGATCCAACAGCAACCGTCTGGGAGACCATGGCTTCTGCTGGAACTCATCTCAATGACACGCAGCAACGGACCGTTCTTGGGTCGTTTCTTTTTCAAGGGGATTCCGTTCATAAACCAACCGGTGTTCTTTCCGGTGGTGAAAAAACTCGCTTGGCTCTCGCTTGTTTGGTCGTTTCGGGGTCCAATGTCCTTTTACTCGACGAGCCGACAAACAACCTTGATCCAGCAAGCCGGGCAGAAGTTCTCAATGCACTTTCACTGTATGAAGGGGCAGTTGTTCTGGTAACGCATGATCCTGGAGCCGTACGAGCTTTGAATCCAGAAAGGGTCTTAATTCTGCCTGACGGTGATGAAGACCTGTGGAGTGAGTCCTACATCGAACTCATTGAGTTAGCCTAAAGGCATGGACATTTTAACGAGTCTCTCTAATGACGTTTTCACAATCACCCTCAACGACCCGGATAAGCGCAACGCTCAAACCCCTCAGACATGGGATGACCTGTACAACATCAGTACGCAAGTACCCTCGGAGGCTCGCTTCATAGTTCTGCGGGGAAACGGCAAGTCATTCTCCGCTGGGCTAGACCGAGCAATGTTCACACCTGGTGGAATACCTGGCCAACCATCATTTATGGAAATGGCTTCCCAAAATGACACTGAACTTGACGACACAATCGCTTATTACCAACGTTTTTTTCGAGTTTTGCGGGATTTACCGCAAATAAGCATTGCACTCGTTCAAGGGCACGCCATCGGAGCTGGATTCCAACTCGCTCTCGCGTGTGATCTCATAATTGCACAGCCCTGCGCAGAATTTGCACTAAAAGAGACCCAATGGGGGCTCACTCCCGATTTGGGCGGCACCGTGCGCTTCATGGAAATTCTCGGTTACCGAAAAAGCCTCGAACTCATCGGTAGTGGACGTTCAATCGATGCCCCGGAGGCCTACGCACTCGGTTTGGTGAGCGCCATCTCTGAAGACCTAGATACAGGGCTTAGCCAACTCGTTGAACCTTTGCGTTCCGTTATGCCTGAGGTGCTCATTGATGCCAAATCGATGCTGGCTGGAATTGCCTATGGTGAAGAACCGTGGGTCGCCGAAAGGCGTTCACAAACAAAGCGACTACGTCACCTGCACACACTTATGTCACAACATTAATAATGTCACAGCGCTAATCACTAGATCATCCACAATTAGTTCGGAGAAGAAGTCGTGTCAATGGAAAACGCTTGGATGATGTACCGGTCGATGACACGGGATGCATCTGTCAAAGACAAAAAAATCAGTCGTGACACCGTCAAGCGGATCCTCGGGTACGCAAAACCTTATAAAACACTCATCACATTCTTTCTCATAACACTTGTTTTCGCGTCCTTGCTCAGTGTTGCCCAACCATTACTATTTCGCCGAATAATTGACCAAGGAATTACGCCGGGTAATGCTTCCCTCGTGACTTGGACGGCCATCTTTATCGCCTTACTGGCGATCGCGGATGCGGGGTTGGGAGTTGTCAGCCGTTATTATTCAGCTCGAATCGGAGAAGGCCTGATTTTTGATCTGCGTAATGAAGTTTATGACCACGTGCAATCCCAGAGCATTGCTTTTTTCACTCGAGCACAAACTGGCGCCCTCATCTCGCGCTTGAACAATGACGTAATCGGGGCCCAACAGGCCTTCACATCCACTCTCGGTGGTGTTCTCGGCAACATGATTTCACTCGTCATTGTTTTAATAACCATGTTTATCCTGTCATGGCAAATAACTCTCGCCTCACTCATTCTGGTGCCGCTGTTCCTGCTCCCTGCACGTTTCATGGGCCGTCGACTTCAATCAATGACGCGCGAACAAATGAGCGTAAACGCCCTAATGAGTAACCAAATGACCGAGCGGTTCAACGTTGCAGGCGCACTTTTGGTAAAGCTATTTGGACGTCCCGCTGAGGAATCCCAGGTGTTTAGCGACCGCGCGAAGGTAGTTCGTGATTCCGGAATCCAGATTGCAATGGCAAACCGTTGGTTTTTTACGGCGTTGACCCTCGTTGCTGCCTTAGCTACTGCCGTAACTTACGGACTTGGTGGCAATCTCGTAATCACTGGCGCAATTTCGTTGGGAACATTACTGGCACTTGTTGGCTTGCTGGCACAGCTCTATGGCCCGCTTACAGCCATTTCCAATGTACGCGTTGATGTAATGACAGCACTGGTGTCATTTGACCGCGTGTTCGAAGTCCTTGATTTGAAACCACTTGTGGTGGAGTCACCAGTTGCAAAGAAGTTGCCAAGTGGACCACTGTCTGTCGCTTTTGAACACGTTGATTTTACTTACCCAAAGGCCAGTGAAGTGAGTTTGGCGTCACTCGAATCCATCGCTCGAATGGATTCGAGTGGGGGAGAAGGGCCAGTATTGCGTGACGTAAGTTTTGAGGTTGCGGCAGGAACTCTCACAGCATTAGTTGGTCCATCGGGCGCCGGAAAAACCACGATTACCGCACTTTTGTCACGGCTCTACGACCCCGTCGACGGGACTATTCGGATTGGCGGGGAGGATATTCGAGATGTTACTTTCGAATCACTGCGTGATGCGCTTGGCGTTGTGACGCAAGACTCACATATGTTCCATGACACTATCGGTGCAAACTTGCTTTATGCAAAACCTGATGCCACGAAAGATCAAGTAGAGCAAGCGTGTGTTGATGCACAGATCTGGTGCATGATTTCGTCGTTGCCCGAAGGCCTGGATACGGTCGTTGGTGATCGCGGTTATCGGCTTTCTGGAGGCGAAAAGCAGAGAATCGCCTTGGCTCGCTTGCTGTTGAAGTCCCCTCGAGTGGTCATTCTCGACGAAGCCACCGCTCATTTGGATAGTGAAAGTGAGCGGGCCGTTCACCAAGCTCTTGATAACGCTTTAAGTGGCCGTACGTCGGTTGTGATTGCGCATCGACTTTCAACAATTCGTGGAGCGCATCAGATTCTGGTGGTTGTTGATGGTCAAATTGTCCAACGCGGAACTCACGAGCAATTGCTCGCCGAAGGCGGCGTCTACTCGGATCTCTATGAAACGCAATTTACTCGCTAGAAGTATCCGCTTCTCGTCTGAGGAAAATTAACCAGCCGATCATCGCAACAAGCGCAAACAGGATCCACTGCACTGCGTAAGAAATATTTTGTACTTCATCTACCTCCGGGAGAGGCACGATCACGATCCCAGCGGCTGATGGTGTCGAGGATATTAACTGGACAACCCGGTTATCAATGGGGCTGTTAAATCCTGGCGTTGTCAGCTCATCAAGGGACATCCTGGCAATAACTCCATCGGGAAGGCCATAAACATTGTCGAGAGGGGCTTCAAACATTCGTACGGCTCCATCGACCACGATCGTCCCCGCTGGAGCAGGGGGAACCTCGGGCACCTCTGATGCAATAGTTGACGCCCCAACCCAGCCCCGGATTATCCAGATCCGGGTATCCCCGCTTGTATCCAGCGGAGTCATTACCCAGTAACCATTTCCGCCGTCGAGGGGTCGTTGACGAATCAATTGTGTCTCTTGATTGTTGAAGGCGCCGGAGACACGGACCCGGGTGAATTCCTCTAGGTCATCTACTGAACTAACGTCTTGCAACACCTGCGCTTGCGAGATTGCTAGCCGCTCTGCGCGCTGTTCATCGGCCCGACTCCACTGCCAGCGACTGAGTAGACCAAAGCCAATAATGGACACGAGCACAATGGCCGTGAAACCAACCCAGCGCCGGGTTTTAAGAAGGGCGAGCACACTTCACCTTAATCCACGACCTTAATCCACGAACTTAATCCACGGGCGAAGCACCTGATAGGGCAGGAACGATGCTTAAGTGGTCATTACCTCTCAATAGAACGTGAGATTCGACGCTCGTATTCCTGAGCAGACGCCGCGCTTGGCAATGCGACGGCCGAAACGCCCATTGCGCCCGGTTCATCGTTCCGGCGACCCGCATTTGCGATCACGACCGCTAAATATGGAAGTACAACGGCTCCCGCGATAAAGATCCACTTAGGCCAACCGGGAACCACGATTGCTGCAAGCACGCAGGCCGTCCGGATCCCCATCGAGATGAGATATTTTTTGGTTCGACCTGACTGCTCATTACTCAAAGCACGATTAGTCGCCGTGATGGTGTAGACCTCAGGTGCCATGACGATAGCCTAAGCCCATTGCCCAATGGGCGCGATCTGACTGAAGGAGTTCTATGACGGACCGAAGTTACGGGATCGCCACGCTAGTCGGCACTTCCCCTGAATCCCTGGATACCGCTATTCGAAATGCGGTGCAGCGCGCTGGTGAACTTCACCGGCATGTGGATTGGTTCGAGGTGGATCAAATCCGAGGATATGTACGAGAAAACGGCGTCGATCACTTTCAGGTTACCGTTCGAGTTGGTTATCGCCTCGAGGATCAATAGGTGGGCGAGAAGTTGGGTGTAGTTTTCGTAACAGGAGGCAACCGCGGAATAGGAGCGGCAACGGCACACCTGTTGGCCGAAAATGGATATGAAGTCGTGATTGGCTCACGAACCGGCGAAGCGAGTTCGAACTCCAAGATATCTAGCGTTCGAATCGATGTAAGCAATGCTGAGTCAATTGAGAAGGCGATAACTGAAATTGAAGAACAGTTTGGTCCAATCGAATCACTAATCGCTAATGCCGGAGTCACTCGCGATTCATTACTCATGCGAATGACCGATGCAGATATCGAAGAGACGATCAATACCAACTTAATCGGATCCATCCGACTAGCTCGACGGGTACTCCGTCCCATGATTAAGGCAAAAAGTGGACGAATTATTTTTATTTCATCCGTTGTTGGCCTTTTGGGAAGTGCGGGGCAGGTGAATTACGCTGCATCAAAGGCGGGCCTGGTCGGAGCCGCACGCTCACTGACCCGCGAGGTCGCAAGTCGCGGAATCACGATTAATGTCGTTGCCCCCGGATTTATCGATACCGATATGACAGCAGCCCTTGATGAAGGCACGAAAAAAGCAATCTTGGACACAATTCCAGCCGGTCGCTACGGTGAACCGAGTGAGGTTGCTCAAGTAATTAAGTTTCTCATCTCACAGGAAGGCGCATATATTTCTGGCGCAGTTATTCCTGTTGACGGTGGGCTTGGAATGGGACACTGAGGAGAGTTATGTTGCTAGAAAACAAAAATATTTTGATTACGGGTGTTCTCACAGATCAGTCGATTGCATTTCACGTTGCACGACTCGCGCAAGAGCAAGGTGCGACTGTTGTTTTGACGTCTTTCGGTCGAACGATGTCCTTAACTAAACGCAGTGCCGCACGTTTGCCCAAGGAAGTTGCAATCATCGAACTTGATGTGACCTCCCAAGAGGATCTTGATTCCTTGGCTGATCGCGTACGTCAGCATGTTCCCAACCTTGATGGGGTTCTGCATTCAATTGGCTTTGCACCCGAGAGTGCACTCGGGGGAAATTTTCTTCACACTCCATGGGAGGACGTTTCCACAGCAATGCAGATTTCAACATTCTCGTTTAAGTCATTAGCTGTCGCATGTCAGCCACTTTTGGGTCAGGGAAGTTCAATTGTCGGCCTTGACTTTGATGCAACGGTTGCCTGGCCGACCTATGACTGGATGGGTGTTGCTAAAGCGGCACTTGAAAGCACATCGAGGTATTTGGCAAGGGATTTAGGTCCCCTAGGTATCCGGGTAAATCTCGTTGCCGCGGGGCCAATTCGAACAATGGCTGCCAAAAGCATTCCAGGTTTTGAGGAATTTGAAAATATTTGGCAAGAACGTGCACCATTAGGCTGGGATGTAAGTGATCCAACGGCTGCAGCACAAGCCTGTGTTGTTCTTTTTTCAGATTGGCTACCAGCAACAAGTGGTGAGATGATCCACGTTGACGGTGGAATGCATTCACAGGGTTCTTAAACTGATTTTTCCCTATCGGATCGAACTATCTCGTCGCGTGTAATGCCAAGTAAATAGAGCACGGAATCCAGATAAGGGACGTTTACGGTGGTATCGGCACTCTCGCGCAGTGCCAGCTTTGCGTTGAACGCAACCCCTAGACCAGCTTCAGAAATCATGTCGATGTCGTTTGCGCCGTCTCCGATTGCAATTGTTCGTCGGTTCGGAATATTAAACTCTGTTGCGAAATCAATCAGCGCCTGGCGCTTACCTTCACGGTCAATAATTGGCCCAACAAGTCTGCCCGTTAATTTCCCATCAATGACCTCGAGGGTGTTAGCCCGGATACCGCTCACACCGAGATCTTTGGCGATCGGTTCGATCACATTAGTGAAACCGCCGGAAACTAAGACAATGCGATAACCCAATCGATTTAATGTGCGACAGAGCGTGCGAGCACCCGGCGTGAGGGTCACCATTTCTCGGACCTGGTCCAACAGGCTTGCGGGAGAGCCCGCGAGAAGTGTCACCCTGGCCATTAGGGACGCAGCGAAATCAAGCTCTCCATTCATGGCTGCTCGGGTTATTTCACTCACTTGTGGGCCGACACCGGCTAACTCAGCGAGCAAATCGACGACTTCCTCTTGAATAAGGGTTGAATCGACATCAAGAACCACTAGGTATTGGCCCCGTGCTTCCAAGGCGACATCTTGAACGGAAATATCAACTTGGCACCTGGCTGAAACCTCCGCGAGTGGGCGCCTTAAACCACTGGGGGCCACTCCAGAACCCTCGAAACGAATTGCCGTGACCGGGTAATCAGCGATCCGGTGAATACGATCAAGGTTTCCACCATGATCGGCAATTGTCGAAGTGACGATGCTGATGCATTCTGGGTGAAGAGGGGCTCCCATAACGATCACCTGAAATTTGTCGGGGGTGTGATCGGCTCCTAATGTCGCAACAGGGCGGGTAGTGACCTCCATATTTCGATCACTCGCTGCCATTCGAACGTCTTTGCGAACTGATTCGAGAACATCTGATGCCATCGAGTCAGAGACGGTAGGGTCAATTTCAACGGCGATCGCCAAGGTCAGGTGGCCTCGGACAACAAGTTGCTCCATATCAATGACAACCACGGGTGAGGGAGCAAGCGCTTCGAAGATGGCACTGGTTAGTCCCGGTGCGTCAATTCCACTCACGGTTATGAGCAATGTGCGATCAATCACTAGTCAAGCCTAAGACTCTGTCCAACAATTCACAGCTATGGTCTCTCAATAGGCTAGATCGCGTCGGGCTTGGGATTTAAGAAAGGGGTGAGGTGTGAGGCGCTTTCGAAAGATAGTCGCAATTTTTGCACTCACCATGTTATTGATCTCAGCACTGCTGGCAGGCGTGATTGCAGTTTTCGTTTACGCAACTTTTGGCTCAGATCGATCACTTGTCGCATCCGGCCCGAGGATCAATTCTTCGGAATTGCAATCGTGTTCGGCAGTGCTCATTGACGTGGAGCGAATTGAAATTAGCGGCCCCAATAACCTCTTGCTACTGCCCAATGCTCGAGAGGAAATCGAGATCACCCTATCGCCGGAAGTCGAATTCAATGCTGGACTAATGCCTCGTGAATCTGTCGATGCAGCCATATTGGGGCACGACACCTGCATCGTGGCGTTTGAATCAAACTCTTGGGCTGTGATGCACAGTGCACTCGGGGAACCTTGGTTGACACTTGGCGAGAGCGAGGGATTCACGGTCAGCGGGACAGGGACATCGATATCTTTTGATCTGGCTCAATCCTCCGAGTCATCACTAATTATTGCTACCTCAGACGAAAGTGTTCCCATTCAACAGATTCAATTGAATGCTGAAATAAGTTATTCACAAGGGAACGTTTGGGCTGTTGGATTACTCATCACCGCAGCAGTTCTTGTCTGGCTTTTCATAGTGCTTACTGTTCTGTTCATTGTTCACTCGAGGAAAGGACTTCGCTGATGAACCCCTGGCGCCCGTGGACTATCGCCAATGCGGTCACACTTCTGCGCCTTCTCGGTATACCGCTGTTCCTTTATCTGTTACTCGCCCGGGAGAATTACTTCTGGTCATTATGTGTCCTGATAATTGCCGGGGTCACTGATTGGGTGGATGGCTTCTTGGCCCGAAAGTTCAATCAAATCAGTCGATTAGGCGTCCTACTTGACCCCATGGTTGACCGTCTGTACATCGCAGCGACGGTACTCGGATTGGCCCTGGCACATCTGATTCCGTGGTGGCTCGTGATCCTGATAGCGCTCCGAGACGTTGCACTTCTGGCGTTGATCCCTTCACTGCGGAAAATGGGGATCGCGGCGTTGCCGGTCACCTACATTGGCAAGGTAGCCACCTTTGCATTGCTGTGGGGATTCCCGCTGATTCTCCTTGGCGGGCTCGATGGCACCCTAGCGACAGTTATGGCGGCCTCCGGATGGGCATTTGCATTATGGGGGACTTATCTGTATTGGTGGGCCGGCGTGAGGTATTTTATTCAGACCCGTACATTGTTAGAGGATCACAGTCGCAAAGGATAGGCTTTTGTCATGACCCCTGAAGAATTGTCCTACACCTCGGATCACGAATGGGTACGACTCAATGAAGATGGCAATGCGGTTTTTGGCATAACGTTTTACGCCCAGGACGCACTCGGAGATATCGTTTACGTCTCACTACCCTCAGTGGGCGAGGAGCTAACAGCAGGAACCTCTTGTGGTGAGGTGGAATCAACCAAAAGTGTCAGCGACCTATTCGCCCCCATTGACGGCACAGTCGTAGCAGTCAATCCTGAGCTTGAAGCCAACCCTGAATTGATTAATTCGTCGCCGTATTTCCATGGGTGGATGGTAGAAATTGAGCCAGACATTCCTCAGCAAATTGACGGGCTCCTTAGTTCCGCCGATTACAATGCATTGATCAACAAGGCCTAGGAATTTCCCATGCAGTGCGCCGTATGTGACGAGAGCGTTGTGCCGAGTGATCGTTTCTGCTCGTCGTGTGGCGCTCCGGTCGAATTCGGCATGGGGGAGTTGGGAATTGAACAAACAGGCGCCATCACCTCAATAATTAGCACCGGAACCGGACCTGTAGCTGTTGGCACAGGAGTTCACCGGGATCTACCCAGCGGAGCGGCCATGTTGGTCGTGCATCGAGGGCCTGGTGAGGGCACGGAATATAGCTTGCATCCCCGCAGTGAGGTAATCATTGTTGGTCGCGCCGAAGAATGTGACGTATTTCTCGACGACGTCACCGTCAGTCGACGCCATGCAGAGTTTCGGCATGGCGCTCAAGGCTGGAGTGTTCAAGATGTCGGCAGTCTCAACGGAACGTATGTTAATCGTGTGAGAGTTGATGATCAACAACTGCGCGGAGGAGATGAAGTCCAGATCGGGAAGTTCCGTTTCATTTTTCTAGTTGGCGTGGAAGGCTAATGACTTCGCAGCCAGAAAATACTTTGAGTATCGGTGAGGTACTCAGTATGCTAAAAAAGGATTTCCCTGATGTCTCAATCAGCAAGATTCGATTTCTGGAAACCGAAGGACTAATTACTCCTTCGCGAACTGCATCCGGATATCGACGTTTTGACACCCACGATGTAGCCCGCTTGCGTGCAATTTTAACTTTGCAGCGTGATCAATATTTGCCTCTGAAAGTTATTAAAGATCAACTTGATGAAAAGCAGGAGCAAGCAGGTCTTGCCGTCCCCATGTCTTCCGGATTGGGAGTTCGCCCCGATGATTTTCGTCCAGGCGCGGGGAAAGTCCGCCTCACTCGAAGTGAGCTTGCTGAGGAGACCCTGCTGTCGGAGGCCCTGATAGCCGCGTTAGAAAAAGAGGGCCTGGTCTGGACAAATGCAACGGGCCACTACGACGAGGATGCGGTACACATCTGCATGATCGCCGCCAAACTTTCCGAGTTTGGGGTGGAAGCGCGACACCTTCGTTCATTTAGAGTTGTTGCCAATCGCGAGTCTGGTTTGGTTGAACAGATCGCCACCCCCTACTCGCATCCTCGTGATCGCGATGCCAAGGCTCGAGCGCAGCAAACAGTACGTGAATTGGCCTCACTTTTTGTCCAACTGCATGCGGCACTCCTCCGAGCTGAGCTAATTAAGTCGGGAAGTGGCTAAATTTTTGGTCAGGGTCTAGCCTTATCGCATGATCCCCGTAATTGTTGCTGGTGTCCGGATGGAAATGCCTTCGAATACCCCCATCGTGCTACTCAATGAAATTGATGGCACCCGGTATCTTCCTATTTGGGTTGGAGCAGTGGAAGCCACCGCAATTGCTTATGCCCAGCAAGATGTCACCCCACCGCGGCCCATGACCCACGATCTGATGGTCGATTTGATTAAGGAGCTGGGCGCCCAACTCAGTGGCGTGAGAATCACCGCCTTGACAGATGGAGTTTTCTTCGCGGTTATGGACCTGACGACCGCTGAT
>CANMNM010000007.1 GCA_947499275.1 Actinomycetota bacterium
GATGCAGCATCCCGCGGGTTGAGTGTCGCACTGATTGAAATGCGAGATTGGGCAGCTGGAACCTCGAGTCGTTCGGGCAAGCTTTTTCACGGCGGTCTGCGCTACCTGGAGCAGTTCAACTTTGGCTTGGTCCGTGAGGCACTTAAAGAACGTGGACTTATGCTGGAAAAATTGTGCCCCCACCTCGTACGCCCAATTGAATTCATTTACCCGATCGAACATCGAATTTGGGAGCGCGCATATATGGGCGCCGGGCTTTTTCTCTACGACACGATTGGCGGGGCAGGTGCAGTCCCACGTCACAAACACTTGAGTCGTAAGCAGGTACTGGAACGCGCCCCCGGCTTATCGCGGAAGGGTTTGGTCGGTGGCATTTCGTTTTTTGATGCCCAAGTGGACGACTCGCGCCACACGCTGGAACTAGTCCGCACGGCAGCCGCATACGGCGCCGTGGCAGCAACAGCACTCAAAGTTATTGGCATCTCCCATGACCAAACGGGAGCCGTCACCGGCGCTGATGTGAAGGATCTAGAAAACGGAAGTGAATTTCACATCTCGGCTAAGACGGTCATCAACGCAACCGGAGTGTGGACCGACTCACTTCAAAAAATGGCTGGTGGTAACTCAGACTTCTCCGTGCAAGCCTCAAAAGGTGTTCACATCTTGGTTCCACGTGACCGGATTGATTCGGAAGTCTCGGTATTCGTCAGAGCCGAAGACAGCGTGTTGTTTATTCGCACATGGGGAGCTCATTGGCTTATTGGAACAACTGACACTCCTTGGGAGCTCGGACTTGATCACCCGGCCGCGAGCGCCACCGACATTGAATACCTTTTGCGAAACGTTAACCGTGTCCTTAATGTTGAGCTCACGGTTGATGACATCGATGGCGTCTATGCCGGCTTGCGCCCGCTGATCAAGGGCAAAGAGGGTGCTACCAGTGACCTGAGCCGGGAGCATGCTGTTGAAACGAGCGTTCCTGGTTTCACCACAATTGCTGGGGGCAAATACACCACTTATCGGGTTATGGCCGAGGACGCGGTCAATGCGGCCGTCGCAGATCTCCAAAGCCGCGGCCTGCTACAAAGCGTTCCCCAATCTGAAACAGAAAATATCTTGCTGATTGGAGCGACGAACTTTGATCACGTTCAAACCGAGTTGAGGGCAACGGGAAAAAACTTTGGGCTTAGCACCAAAGGAATTGATCACCTGCTTGGCCGTTATGGATCGATGGTGGGCGACCTTACTTCGATCTTGAAATATCGTCCTGAACTCGCCCAGCCGATACCAGGGGGAGCAGGCTACCTACGGGTTGAGGCGTTTTACGCGGTAACCCATGAAGGCGCACTGCACATCGACGACATCTTGACCCGAAGAACCCACCTCTCAATCGAAACACCCGATCAAGGCTTGGAAGCGGCCGAAGAGGTCGCCCAAATCATGGGTACTGAACTTGGCTGGAGTCAGGAGCGAACCGAGGCAGAACTCATGCATTACCAGGATCGTGTTGCTGCTGAACTAAAGGCGCATTTGGCCGTTGATGATTCTGGTGCAATGGCAGCCCGCAATCACGTACGTGATGTGCGTCTCACTAAAGTTTGACCATTAAGTATTCGAGCGGAGTGAAAGTGAGAATCGTGGAAAACGAAATTGTGGATTCAAATGAAATTGAAGTTGGCGACGACTTGTCAATCAACATTGTGCTCGACAAAAATGGCGAAGTTGTCGGTGCCATTTCTGACGAAATTATCGTTGCTACCGGCCCGCAGGGTTCAATAGTCGACGAAATCATCGATGTACTTGATGCCGACGGTGACTTGGTTATTGAAGACGAAATCATCAGCGTTTACGATGCTGATGGAAATTTGGTCGCCCGTGACGAAGAAATTCGAATTCCTCTCGAAGGTTAGTACCTGGTTAACCCCCTTGTTATAGTTCACAACAAGGGGGTTACATGTTTGCGTTCCCAGTCCGCAGGACTTTTCTCCAGCCACTTTTTATGCTGGCACTGATTGGCGCGATCTCACTTGGGTTCTCACCGACCGCGACATCCGCGTCCAGGGTTGATCCGGTCCGCCTTTTAAACTCCCTGCCGGTCTCCAATGAAGTGACTTCCGGTTACAACCGCGATTTATTTCGGCATTGGTCTGATCTTGATTCTGATGGTTGTGATACTCGTGAAGAGGTACTCATTGATGAAAGAGCCGCTGGGACAGTTGTTGGCTGCAAGGTTGTTAATGGTAGGTGGGTGTCCCAGTACGACGGTGTAATCACAACTAACTCGAGCACATTTGACATTGATCATTTTGTTCCCTTAAAAGAAGCATGGGATTCGGGTGCCTGGCGCTGGGATAGTTCAACGAGAGAGCGTTTTGCAAACGATCAGGGATACCTTCTGTCCTTGATCGCGGTGAGCGCCAGTTCCAATCGTTCAAAAAGTGACCGTGATCCAAGTGATTGGCTACCGAGTGAAAATCTCTGTTTGTACGCAAAGAGTTGGATTGGCGTCAAGTTTCGTTGGCGGCTGTCGGTGGACAGTCGAGAGAAAACAAAGTTGCTTCAATTGCTGTCTAATTGCAAGGGAACAATGAACATACCGCCCAGAGCCCAAACCACGACTGGTACGAATACTGTGCCATCGGATTCAAATAGCAGTTCGAACCCATCAAATTCTGCAACCGATCCACGTTTTGACACTTGCGGGGTAGCAATCGCAGCGGGCTACGGACCCTACATAAAAGGTCGGGACGCCGAATACTTCTGGTATATCGATCGTGACAAAGACGGGTCCGTGTGCGAGTAATTCCTAGCCGGGAAGGGGCAGGAAAGCGATCGTGTCCCCGCTATGTACGGTCGAAACAATTACGGCAAACCCGGTTGAGGTGCTCAGCCCGCGCAACATCGCGGAGCCGCCAAATTCGGCCGGCGTGAACTCGGCATTGATGACCCAACCTGGTGCAAGTCGTGTCCCTGACTTACCAGCCTCAAGTGAACGTGCTGTTGTAACGGGAATCAAAGGTTGCAGTTGCTGACCCAGGAGTTTGTTGAGCATCGGTTGGACAAGTGTCGCAAGGGCAACAATTGCAGCTAACGGGTTTCCGGGCAGGCCTACTACCGGGATTTGTTGCCCTGCTGGGTTGGGTACCGCTGCAAATTTCATGGGGTGTCCCGGTCGCACGGCAACGCTGTCAAAATGAACCTCACCGCCTGCAAATGAAATAGCGTCGATGAAGTGATCTTTTGCACTGGCCGCGGTTCCACCGGTTGTCAGCACAATGTCAGCCGGTGACGCAATTAGTGCTGCCGATATTTCTTCTGCTTGGTCTCCAATGTAAAGCACAGGCAGTACCTGCGCCCCCATGCGTTTTAGCCACATTGGGATTTGGATTCCGAGTGAGTCGCGTACATGTTCTCGCGTTGGCAGCCCACTTGTGAGTAGTTCGTCCCCGGTAATAATTATTTGAACGCAGGGCTGCGCAAAAACCTTGATTTGATCATTTCCGGTTGCAGCGAGTAAGCCGATCAGTGCCGGATTGAGGGTCGCTCCGGGAGTACACAGAGTTTGACCCATTTGGCACTCTTCACCCGCAATGCGAATGTCTTCGGTATTGGCGCTTTTGTTCGTGTTGGCTGTTAGGTGATCACCTACAAGGACCCCGTCCTCGGTTCTGAGAATTGCCTGCGCTCCAACGGGAAGTACGGCGCCCGTGGTGAGAATGCTCGCTTGATCTATTTCAAGTTGTGGAGCACTGGTCATTTTCCACGGACCGTTGCCGTTGACCGCCCATCCGTCCATTGAACTTGAATTGGCAAACGGAAGGTTTGTTAGCGCAACTAGATTCTCGGCGCAGATTCTTTTGTCGGCTGCATCAAGTGATATGACTTCTGTTCGACCTTTGTGAGCAAATGAATATGCAAATTCGCGTACTTGCTCCCAAGATTGTTCGGTGTACGTAGCGCTGTTATCTGTTGCCACGTGTCTAGCTTTCCTTCTGCGCCCAGATTTTTGCTAGGGCTTCGATCGTATCTGAGATTTCTTGTATGTCGCCACCGCGAGCGACTGCCATCCCCATCAAGTAGGTGGTTACGGGGGCGGCGGGGCGTTCAACCTGGTGGGCTGCGTGCCGCGCTCCGTCGAGGATCGCCTTGAGATCTGAATCGCTCACGCCCTGGGTAACCTCACCGAGGTTCAGTGCCTTGATCACTTCCTGTAGCCATTCGTTCATGGCATGACTCTAGGGTGCGTGCGCAGAAACTCTCGTGCGGTCACCAAATCCTGTGGGGTATCAATATCCATAAAGTCGCTGGCGTCCTCTGTACCCAATTCAAGGTAGTCAATTGATGAAAGGTGAGCTGTCAGCTCGCGCATACTTTTATTTGCAGGAGAGCCCAGTTGCTTAAGTGCAAGCCGAAGGGATTCACTGCGGTACAGGCCGGCCAGGTACTGAATTTTGCCACCGTGCTCGCGTGGGATCAATGCATGTGAATTCGGGTCAAGTGTGCACTGGAGAAGGCGGGGTAAAGCAAATGGTGCATCAACTGCGATCAACGCAATCGCGGGAGTGTTGACAAGTTCTAATCCAGCGGCAAGCGCAGCAACCGGCCCCGCGCCGGGTGGATTCTCGCGAGTGCAGGTGATCGTGGGCCCAGTTTTTTCTGGCCTGATATCGATGGTCTCTCCGACCACGACCACGGAGTATGTACTAGGGATTTGTTTTAATTGGAAAATGAGCAAGGTACCATCGCCAAATTCAAGGTTGGCTTTATCGCTGCCCATTCGGCGACTGGACCCACCGGCGAGCAAAATCACACTGAGTTCGCCGCTGTTCACAGCCACAAGACTAGTCGGGTTGCTATCCACAACCTTCGAAATAAATGTGGCGAAGTGCAAATTATTCGGGCAGACTAAAGCCATCACTTGAGAATCTCGAGTTGATCGAAAGCCCGCGTAGCACCCCCCCGTTACGCGGGCTTTCCTATGTCACATCCGCGGGTTAAGCCCGTGACTCGAACATTCCAAGTAGCGCTGCAACCCCGAGAACTGATCGAGGTGCATAAGCCGTGCGCCAAAGACCACCGTGATTAGCACCGACAACGAACAAGTCCATCGGGTTGGTCAGCGTTGTGCCCGGATTTGCTGCTGAGAGTGGATTGCGTAAGTCGTGGACCAGTAGTGCTGCCATAAGTGCTGTTGAAGTGGCCGGTTCAAAAACTTCGACACCGAATCTCCCGGCACCAGAATAGGCAGCTGCTAGTGCTCGATTCTTTACGACTGATTGGGTTCGGGTTGCTGGTGCAAGGTTGAGGGAAACGGGTACGCCATCGGCTCGAGCGGCAAGTGCGCGCCAACGTTGAATTCTTTTTGCGAGTAAATAGTTGGGACCTTGCTGTGGGACGAGTGAGTCGTTGAGTCCGACTTCCATCCCACTTTTAGTTTGGTAAGTGCGGGGATAATTCGGTTCAAACTGACCGAATGCCCGAAGCGGTGTTTGAAAGAACCCACTGACGCCGCGGGCATTCCAACGTTCGCGCGATTCATCAACACACGACATCGGGACCATGAAAACATCCGTTGGGGTCGCCAGAAATGCAAGAGTGATGTCCTTGCGCTGGGTGTTGAGTTTTTCAAAGATCGCGTCAACAGCCATACTCAATGTTGCGTGTGTGTGGCCGTCCGCGTAGGTGTAGTTGCCGAGAATAAATGGGTTTTCAATTTCATTGAGCCACTGGGCAATCGCACCCGGTTGTTCAAGGAGGTCAACACCACTCGCAGCTGCGACCACCTGGTCATCTTCGGTGTGTACGGTCCCACCGGTGACAAACGGCATGGTTCCCGATGCACCTTGACTGATGGGAATCCGGATTGAGCCGGCAGTATTTCGCGCGATATCAATGAGTCGTTGCCAAATCTCAGGTCGTGGCAAATCCAGGGCGTGAACACGTGCACCCCACCGAAGCAAGGATCGGGTTGGAGCCATTTCTGCGCCAGCGCCGAGGACCGCGATATCGGTACCGGAGAGGTCGAGCCAGTCTGGGTTGTCCATCAGCAGATGAAGCGCAGCGCCGAAACTTGGCTCTGCGATTCCATCAAGGACCCATTTATCAATTTGCCTGCGTAGGTCACTCCCGAAGATTCTCTGTCCTCGATAAGAAATAGACAGGGTCTCTTCACGGGAGGCTCGCCCGGTAACCAATACGGATTCGATTGCGGGGGCCGGTGCCTTCATGGCTGAATCGAGGGGAGAATCACCGTGCGATTGGGTGAAAACAAAGCGCCGGTGAGCCGACTCAAGCCCCGCACGTGAGATCTGAATCGCTGCATCGGGGGTTTGCGAGGCCGCGATCACGATTTCGCGGACCGGTTCAATGTAGCCCTTGCGCCAATCCTTTGTATGTTCTATTCGAGCCGCGAGTGCCGGGTCAATTGCACGCACCGAGTCAGCGAAGATCGCTCGACCAGTTGCAGTCGTGCTGCGCTTGTGGTCTCCGCCTTGCGGAAAGTTCACACCCACGCGCTATTTCATTTCCATGAATTGCTTGCGGTAGGGCATGAGTTCTTTGACCGTGTCAATTCCTATTACACCACACAGTTCGTTGTCGCTATTGAAATATTCAACGATGCAGGGTCCGTCAAGGTCGCCACTGACAACTGTGTTTGTGCTCGCGGCTCCCGGCAGACCGTATGACTGCAATTTGAATTCGTATTGATCCGACCAGAATGCTGGGAGAGCGAAGAACTCATCTGTTGGTAATTGGGATCCGGCGAGTTCAGCGGCCAGCGCGGCGCCAGCGCGTTTCCCCGTTTCGGTTGGCATGTTCCAATGTTCAATGCGACGAGTTTTATCACCATAAAGCTTGTTGGGATGGTTGGACGCGTCACCTACAGCGTAGATGGGCAGGGTTGATCCAACGGCTCGCATATTGGAATCAACGAGAACTCCGTTATCAAGATTGAGACCGTTGTCTTTCAGCCATTCGGTGTTTGGTACGGAACCGATTGCCTCTACAACCACGTCGGCTGGAAGTGTTTCACCTGAGTCAAGGGTCACACTGTCAATGTGGGTTTCACCATTGAACTGTGAGACTGTACGGCCAAGGTGAAAGGTGACACCCTTTTCTTCATGACGTCTGCGCATTGCTCCGCCAAGATCAGCGCCCATGGGCATGATCATTGGTTGATCATCGAGAGAGACCACATGCACCGTAGCGCCAAGTTTGGTTGCCGTTGCTGCGAGTTCGCAGCCGATAAATCCACTGCCGATAATCACCACGTTGCTACCCGGTTTAATTGCCTCTTTCAACGATCGGGCATCGTCAATAGTTCTTAGGGTGTGCAGTCCCTGTGTTGGGCCGGGAATAGGGAGTAGCCGTGGACGGATACCGGTTGCGACTACCAGTGCATCAAATTTTTGGGTAGTCCCATTAGCGAGAGTTACCTCGCGCTTATCCGTGTCCAATTTCTCGACTGCACTTCCGAGAATCCATGTGACGTCAGCGACCGAATCACGTTGCCGGAATTTGAGTTCATCGTGCGAAAGCCCAGAACTAAGTGCTTCTTTGGAAAGTGGAGGTCGGTTATAAGGCTGGTACTCCTCATCACCAACAATTGCAATTTCTCCGATAAAGCCATTAGCGCGTAACGCTTCGGCAGTTCGAAGACCACCAAGTCCACCACCAACAATTAGAACTCGCTTCTCATTCACCTGCACATTATGACATTGCCAGGTGTTCTACCTGTTTGGAGAATGAGCAATTAAGTCGTGAGACGAGCCCGCTCGGCGATAAAAACACCGAGCAGAATAAATACCCCACCAATTATTTGGGTTGCCGAAAGGGCCTCTCCGAGCAGTATCCAAGCGATCAGGGTGGCAAAGAGTGGCTCGGTGAGACCAACGGTTGATGCTTGGGAAGCGCGCAGGTGCTTCATTGATGCGAGTGCCAGCGAGAAAGGGATGACTGTCCCCAACAGGATCATCGAAATGGCCATAACCCAAATCGGGAATGAGATATTCGCATCGCTGAGTGGCTCGGAATTCCCCGACAGTGCGCCCCACGGGAATGCCCACCAGGGTTGGGTAACCAGCCAGAACAGCGAGGCTGCGGCGAATCCCCACATGGTCAGAGAAACAGGATCACGCGGGTTCGCCACACGCAGTTGCTTGTCACCCAAAATATAGAAAATGGACAGGGACACGGCCGCTGCAAGGGCCGCCAAGACTCCGACCGCATTCAGTGCGAAACCGAGCCAGACTTGAGCAACAAGCGCCAAACCGGCCAGTGCGATACCGAGGGCAACCCAAACACTCTTTTTTGTTGGTTCTTTCCATGCGAATCGAAACCACAAAGCAATCATGAGCGGTGCGGTGAATTCAATGAGCAGGGCAATACTGACCGGCAGGTAGGTGAGAGAGACGAAGTACAGGTACTGAGTTCCGGCAACACCAAGAATTCCATAAGCGATCAACATCGGAATTTCTTTTTTGGTGAGGCGCAGGGCGGTGGGGTTTCGAAGGGCGACAAAGACCAGTAACACTAGGAAGGCACCGGTCACCCGAAGTTGAGAAAGTCGGGCGGGGTCAATCCCAGTCAGCAAGATGGATTTCGCGACAGTTCCATTGAGCGCGAAAAGGAGAGCTGCGGAAAGGTAAAGGGCGTAACCCGTGTATGGATGTGGCACCTTATTGAGCGGAATACCGGGAATTGGTTCAACAATGTCGCTCAACGGATCACGGACCGATAAACATCAATTGTTGACGCGGCGATCGAGTCCCAAGCAAAGTCCTTGACCACGCGCTGGCGTCCAGCAATTCCGAGTCGCCTTGCCAGTTCACTATCGGCGACGACTCGATTCACCGCTTTGGCAAAATTTTCTTCGAATGATCCGGGGTCGAATTGGTCGTAATGAACGAGAACGCCCGTCTCGCCATCAATGACAACTTCTGGGATTCCACCGACATCACTCGCAACCACGGCGGTTTCACACGCCATGGCTTCCAAATTAACAATTCCTTGAGGTTCATAAATAGATGGACAGGTGAAAACACTTGCGTGGGTGAGTAAGGAAATGAGCTCTGAACGGGGGACCTGTCCCTGCATCCAAATGACATTTTCATTGCCACGTTTTTGCTTGAGTTCATCAACAAGCTTATGTACTTCAGCTGCAAGATCAGGAGTGTCAGGTGTTGACGCACAAAGGACTACCTGTATGTCCGGATCAAAACTCTTGGCTGCACTTAATAGGTGGGCTAGACCCTTCTGCCGAGTGATTCGGCCCACGAAAAGTGAGTACGGCTTTTGCGCGTTGATGCCGTACTTGTTAACCGCATCAAATGAGGGATCTGGTCGGTAGATCTCCGAGTCGATTCCGTTGGGGATCACATGAATTTTCTCTGGGTCAACATTGGGATAGCAATCCAGGACATCGGCTTTCATTCCTGCTGATACTGCAATAACTGCTGAGGCGTTCTCGTAAGCACCCTTCTCAACCCACGAGGAGACTCGGTAACCGCCCCCTAGTTGCTCTTGTTTCCAAGGTCGTAATGGTTCAAGCGAGTGGGCGGTGATCACCAGTGGGATGTCGAGCAGCAGTGCGGCGCACTGACCGGCAAAGTTCGTGTACCACGTATGCGAGTGAACAACGTCCACCTCGTTTTGGGAGATTGCGTTGATCATGTCAAGGTTCACACCGAGTGTCTCGAGAGTGGGGTTGGCACCAACAAGAAATTCTGGTGTCCTGTGGGCCTGTGCGTCGGGAAAGTTTTCACCGAATGCATGTACGTCCACCGCAATATGCGCGGCCAAGGCTGGAACCAAATAGTCCACGTGAACACCTGCACCACCGTAAATCTGGGGGGACCATTCCTTGGTCAACAGGGCAACTCGCACAGTGAAAGCCTAGGCCACTCATTACATTGACACATGGCGGTCATCCGCGTTGTCGGTGTGCAGGTATATTTGCACGGTGCGGAGAAAATTTACTGCCCTATGTGCTGTTGGGGCCGCATTAATCGTTGCTCTCGGTCTGATAACTCCGGTTCAAGGAGTATCTCCGCGAATTGTCGGTGGCGCACCGATCACAATTTCATCAACTCCATGGCAGGCAAGTCTTTCAATTCGAAATTCAAGTAATCCAACATTATGTGGCGCTTCAATCATTGGTACTTCTTGGTTGGTGACGGCGGCTCACTGTGTAGCCGGGTCAACCCCAAGTAACATCTCAGCATTTGTTGGAATTACCAATCTGAGTGGGCGCTCAAGTCAAAATGCCTTAGCGGTGTCAGGAATCACGATTAATCCATCTTGGAATTCGGCGACCTTTAACGGCGACATAGCTCTGTTGCAACTAACTACTCCGCTCACCTTCTCATCTAATGTGCAGCCGATTGCTCTCCCTCTAACCCAAGATTCCGCAACGTGGCCGGCCGCAGGAACTACAGCTCAGATCTCTGGCTGGGGAAGTATGAGTTTTGGCGGTGGATACAGTGACGCTCTATCAGCGGCAAATGTCTCGATTCTCGGTGGACCAAACGAGAATACGTGTGGTTCCTATGGGAGTTCGTTCACTAGTTTTGACAAAATCTGCGCTGGCAATGTCGGCGGTGGAGTTGATACCTGTCAGGGTGACAGTGGGGGACCGCTCGTCGTGAATACGGCAGCAGGGGCCGTTTTGGCAGGACTCACAAGCGTGGGAAATGACTGCGCGCTTGCGAACTTCCCAGGAATATACGCTCGAATCACGACATTCCTACCGTGGATTAATCAATACGTTCCGGCACAAACATCAATCCCCAATCCGCCGGTTAACGTCACTGCTACTTCCCGGCCAGAGGCTCGGGTTTTGGTGAGTTGGAGCGCTCCAACGTACGGCGGCGGTCTTGCCATTAGCGGTTACCAAGTTTCCCTCCTCAGCCAAACGGGGAAGTTGACCCCGGTGTGTGCAGCGGCTGTATCACCCTGTCTGGTCACGGATCAAAAGCCTGGGACCGTGTTATCGGTAGTCGTGCAAGCAGTTAATAGTCTCGGGTCGAGCGCAACATCTACGCCGATGCAAGCAATAGTTGTCGACGGAGTTCGAACTGCACCAGCAAAGGTCTCGCAGCAACTTGTTGCACGGTGGGCCGGCGTCACAACTCAATCCGGGGTAAGACCACGGGTCCGAGTATCGTCTTCATCTCGCGGGATTTGCGCAATTAAGGGTTCTCAGGTGGCTCTGGTGCGAAATGGTCTGTGTGTCCTGCGCGTGTCCGGTGCTAATTCACAAAAGGGAATCGGCTATCTACTTGGCACGTAGTTCGTTACTGATTTGGGTCAACTTCTAACACATTTTCAGGCGTTGAAAGTTCGATTGGCGAACCAAAGTCGGTAAGTTGTGTGACACTCACCCGCTCATTACCCACGCAATTAAAAGATTTAATTATGGAGTTGATTAATCCTGTTGAATCGAGCGCTATCGCAACTTCTAGATTCATATCACAGATCTTGGTGAGTTCAACGAGTTCTTCGTCAGAGAAGTTCATCCCCGAATCAATTGTTAATGCGAGAGTTCCTGTGAGCTCCTCGTCATTTTGGGACGTGAGGATACCCAAATGTGACAGTGGAGAGATATTTCCTGAAGTGGGTGTCTGGGTACCATCGGGCGCGAGGAACCAAGATCCATCCACGAGTGAGTACGTACCCTCCGAATCAATTAAATCGGTCCACGATTCGTTTAACTCCTGATTAACCCAGGCAATCTCGCCGCGGTTATTCCCCAGGGATGAAGTCCCAGATCCTGTAACTTGGGAGTCGTTTGAATCAATCGTGATGCGCAGGACAGCGGTGCCACGGGAGAGCGTTGCCTCTATTGCACTGTCTAAGATATTTGCTGAAGGGCTAGTGCTGGGGGCAACGGGCGTTGAGGTGTTCGGGTTTGGGGAAGTATTTGTTGAACAGCCGGCAAGCGCGAATATTGCAGAAATAGCTACGGTGACGGCTACCGCGGTTGTTCGCATGTAACTAAAGTTACCCGACCCAATCAGGATTCTTGATTCCCAGGGACTTCGTGGTGCTCGGCCGCAACAATTTTCACCGTGTTGACTGTCCCATCGAGGTGAAAAGCTCGGTGCACCACAACGAAAGACCCTGGAGAGAGTTTGGTTGACCAGATCCCCTCCGTGCGCTCGGTTTCAGAGATTCCACCCAACCGGGCAACGGTGTCTAAAATCGCGTCAAGGACTGGACGGTGCGAGCATAAAACTGTGGGTGCCGGGTTATTCATCGCTAATTCGATAGCGGGATCAAGATCCTCGGGGTTTTGTTCATACCCCCATTCACTGATGGCGTCGACCAGTGTGGGAGTTGCAGAAACATGCTTTACGAATCTTTTCACCGTTTCCTGGCAGCGCCGCATGGGTGAGGTAATGATGTGCTCTACTCCAAAGCCCTCGAGTACTTCAGTAATTGTTTTTGACTGACGTCGGCCGCGCCCGGACAGGGGTCGATCACTGTCATCTTCGCCGGTGAAGTCTGAACGCTTCACGGCTTTCGCGTGTCGGAGAATTATCAGTGGTGAGGTGGGGGGCAATGCGATTGCACGCTCGAGGAATTCCAAATCCTGCGCATACGTCAGATGCTGGGCCACCTGGTCGAAAGGAATCCACGCGATTTTATCGACTTCTTCATCGGGGGCAAAGCCAAGATCCTCAAGTACCTGCGCGCGCCAGTAGTGAACTTCCTTTTTGCCCAGGGAAGTCTCGTACCGGTCAATACCAAGATTGGGACCAAGTAGGGCTAGAAAACCGGTCTCCTCCTCACACTCCCGAATCGCGGTGAGGGCCAGCAACTCAGCGCCGTCAGCCTTGCCCTTAGGGAAAGACCAGTCGTCATAGCGTGGACGGTGGACGAGCAGCACTTCACCGTTGCGGATCAAGATAGTACCCGCGGCGGAAATTACGATGCTCATGGTTTTGACCCTACCGCCAGCACCATGCCCAATGCAAAAGATGCCGCAGGATCACTCTTTCCCGAGAGTGCAATTGCCCGCATGAGCTCACTGATATTTGTATCTTGGGAACGTTTATTTGTACATTTAAGTTTGCTGTTTATATTTAAACTTTTCTTTTTATAGATGTCCCTAAAATGGTGCGCAATGGTGATCTGGTCACACGGGTCCGTTGGAATGCGGTCCCAAATACCATTTTCCTCATAAGCCGCGGGGGTCACCTCGGGTGCGCGGGCAAGGTTGATCAGATCGCTGAACAGAAACAGGTAACGGTCACTGCGACGAGCGGCTTGCAGACTGGATTTAGCCGCTTCACTCTTGCTCGAGAAATACTGTTCGATTGCCATTTCAGCTTCGTGGCGATCGCGGGGGTCAGAAAGAGAATTGATTGCATCGTTAGCCTGTTCATTCTGTTGAGACAACTCTGCGCCAACACTCAACTCGCGGATCAACCAGGCGAGATCTTCCCGCAAAAATTCTTGTTCCTCCGCATTGAGCCAGTTCCGCAGTGCAGTGAGCAAATCTTCGAGACTCGTTAACTCTGCGGTGAGAGTCACTGTTTCGTCAGTGATTTTGCTGGATAACTCAGCGTGGAAAATCCTGCGCACCTGGCGGGAGAGTGCCCACCGGATGAGGTCACATGGCAGATCCCTCTTCCCTGGCTGTGGAAGTTGGGGAATATCCGGTTGCTTCTGCGCGGCCGGCCCAAACGCACTGGCAGCTTTGCTGACCGAACTTGGCTGGGCACCGGCATTACCCAGAATCTCACCGATCACAAGGGCTCCTGGCATGGCGGCGTCATTGATCAGCTCAATTTCGATCTCTCGGAATTCATCAATAATGTGAGCACCGCGGGACAAGGTGACCAAGTCGTCAACCAATTCAATGATGGCACCACGTGAATCGGAAAGAGTTTGGGGTTTGCGCTCGGTATGAACGCGCGCAATGGGAACAACGGCAGATCCCTGCAAAATTGCTGAGAGCAATTCAAGGAATTCAACCGGGGGTGTTTCACTCGCCCCGTCGCGGTGAAGTTCGGTTCGTACACTCGCAGCGTTGGTCGACTCCGTTTTAGGCATCGGGATCTTGAGGTGCCAGCCGTCATCTCCACCCCCGGTGCGGTTGCGCATAGTGATTCCCCAACGCAACAAGGTCGCATCAGCCGTGTCCCAGTACGTGGCATCCATATTTCGAACTGGTTCGTTGGTCCAAGTTCCGAGTGACTGCGGGAAACTTGGAAAATCAAAGTGCATCGGGACTCGGAATTTGAATTCCGTTTCAACGTGCGAAGCGCTCGTGGGTGATTTCATGGCTTTGACATTGCCTGAGAGCAAGATCTAGGAGACTTCACCGGTGAGCACTCCCGACTCCAGTGCACTAGAGCGCTTACTCTGGATAGCGATCAACAGTTCTTGAACATCGGTGAGACGTGCACCTGATTCATCGAATAAACGTCGGATCCAATTCCCTTCGGCATTCAAGTCCCATGCCGCGCTACCCGGGGCGAATCCCAAGTTGAGTAAATCCTCTATCTCAGCAATTTGTTCAGGGTCAAGGATGCTCACCAAGGTCTCAACCCGTCGATCCAGATTACGGTGCATAAGGTCGGCCGAACCAATCCACACGGATCGGTTGCCACCATTGGTAAAGGTGTAAACCCGGCTGTGCTCAAGGAAACGTCCCATGACGCTGACAACCCGGATCGTTTCGCTCAGGCCGGGAACGCCGGGGCGCAGGGCGCAAATCCCACGAACCCAAATATCAATGGGGACGCCCACAATCGATGCCCGGTACAGCGAGTCAATGATCGCCTCGTCAACAAGTGAGTTGCACTTGAAACGAATACCGGACGGGCGACCTTCAAGGTGGTGGGTAATTTCCCGGTCAATGCGAGCGATCAAGCCAGTTCGAACGGAGTGCGGGGCCACAAGGAGACGGTTGTAATCGGTGTTCATTGAATAACCAGAAAGAACATTGAAAAGATTCGACACGTCCTCGCCCACCTGCGGGTTACTGGTCAGCAGGCCGTAATCCTCGTAGAGGCGCGCCGTCTTTGGGTGATAATTCCCGGTACCTATATGGCAGTACCTGCGAAGTTGGTCACCATCGTCGCGGACCACCATGGACAACTTACTGTGGGTTTTTAATCCAACGAGCCCGTAGACGACGTGTACCCCAGCCTGTTCAAGTTTGCGTGCCCAATCAATATTATTTTGTTCATCAAAGCGTGCCTTGATTTCGACAATTGCAAGTACTTGTTTACCTTCTTCTGCCGCGAGGATAAGCGCGTCGACAATTGGTGAATCACCGGAAGTGCGGTAAAGGGTTTGCTTAATGGCCAAAACCTGTGGGTCAACGGCAGCCTGTTCGAGAAAAAGTTGAACACTGGTTGAGAAAGAGTCATAGGGGTGGTGCAGTAGGACATCTTTTTCACGGACGATACTCAAAATGTCAGGAGCGCTAGAACTTTCAACATCGGAGAGGGCTCGTGAAGTTTTGGGAACGAACTTACGTTGCTTGAGATCATCGCGGTCAAGACTCACAATTGTCCACAAACCGGTTAAGTCCAAAGGTCCAGGCAATCGGAATACCTCTAGATCAGTGACATCAAGCTCGCTCACCAGCAGGTCAAGGACATAAGGATCGATGTTTTCTTCGACCTCAAGGCGTACGGGAGGTCCAAAGCGTCGACGTACCAATTCACGTTCAAGGGCAAGGAGCAGATTCTCTGCGTCGTCTTCTTCGACTTCAACGTCTTCATTGCGAGTGACCCGGAAGGCATGATGCTCTCGGATCTCCATTCCAGGAAACAGGTCACTCAAATGCGCGGCAATGATGTCTTCAAGTGGCACGTAGCGCGATGGACCAACTTCAATGAAACGTGGAAGTAACGGCGGAACCTTGACACGTGCGAAAAGTTGATTTTCCGTGATTGGATTTTGGACCACGACGGCAAGGTTGAGTGAGAGCCCGCTGATGTAGGGAAAAGGGTGTGAAGGATCAACCGCAAGTGGAGTTAAAATCGGAAAAACCTGTGCGTCAAAGAACAGGTCCATTTCATTTTTTTCAACGGGTGTGAGCTGATCCCAACGCAGGATGTGAATACCCGCTTCCGTCAGCTCTGGTTCAACGGTGTTAACGAAGTAGTCGGCCTGTTGCCGTTGCAACGCGAATGCACGTTCCCAAATATTTTCGAGAACTTCCTTTGGGGTGTATCCGCTGGCGGCTCGCACAGCAATTCCGGTAGCTATGCGACGTTTGAGGCCAGCCACTCGAACCATAAAGAACTCGTCAAGGTTGCTGGCAAAAATTGCGAGAAACTTGGCACGCTCAAGCAGCGGCAGTCCAGTGTCCTCGGCCAGGTCAAGGACCCGTTTGTTAAAGGCGAGCCAGGAGAGTTCTCGATCGAGGAACCGATTCGACGGTAGGTCGCTGGCGTACTCATCCTTGAGGATAATTGCCGCAAATTCACCCGTTGGGGGACCGTCAGCCGAATAGTCCGAGATACTCATGCACGTATCGTGCCATGAGGAGGTTCTGCAAGGTGAACCCAAGGCGATCAAAGAGCCAAGTGCTGTTGAATTTCGGACTTCTCTACTGATCGGGCCGCCGGTACATCACGTCGGTGTCCCAATGCACGAACTTCATGCTTTCATAGAGGGTAATGGCCCGCTCATTGGAAGAATCGACATACAGCATTGCCTGCCGAAGCCCGAGGCTTCGCAAATACGTCAATCCCAAGGCGCTCAAGGCTCGTCCCAACCCTGGTACCCGGTTTTCCGGATCAACGGCCAGGACGTAGACCTCGCCAATTGCCTCGTGGCTGTGATCCGATCCATGTCCGCCAGATCCATGAACTTTGGTCCAGTGAAATCCGATGATCGCATCGGTGTGCGAGTCAACAGCGATGAAGAATCCGTCTGGGTTAAACCAGGACTCCTTCAGCCGCGTCAAAATATCGGCTTTTGTCCAGTTACCTTGATCCGGTAGATCGGCGAAGGCGCGTGCATTGACCGCCAATACTCCCTCAATGTCAGTCGCTGGATCAAATATCCGGATCGATACACCGGCTGGAATCTGTGCCGGTGGAAGTGGCGCGAAAAGTGAACGTCGCATTTGCCACAAGGAGCGACTTAGCACGAAACCAAGCGAGTCGGCGAGAGATTGCACACCACTTGTGAGTCCATGCGCCCAGACGCGCAGTCGCCCGTCGGGTGAGACTTTCAATGCTTGTTCTACTAGCGCGTGACCCACCCCACTGTTTCGTGATTCTGGAGTCACTACCAACTCAGCACTTGCGCCTTCAACGAGATCAGTGACGTCCACGTGCGCGTAACCAACAATGCGTAAATGGTCTTCCCCATGAACTCCATGAACTCCGCGATCGTCAGAAAGCCCAAGTATGTGCAGGCCACTTTCACCGGAGAGAAGGTGCAGCCATGCGTGCTCACTCAACGGACGAACACCATCAAATTCCGTTGCACTGTCGAGAAGTTGAGTTATTTGATCCACTTGCGCGGCATCAAGATGGTCCAGAACGACGGTTGAAATAACCGGAAGTTGATGAGACATGATGCGTTACGACTGCAGTTGATCGATACGCCCGTTGGCAGATTCGGGGGTTTCGAGAACAAATCGATAACCAACATTTCGTACCGTTCCGATTAGGGCTTCGTTCTCTAATCCAAGTTTCGCGCGAAGGCGTCGGACATGCACGTCAACGGTTCGGGTTCCACCGAAGTAGTCGTAACCCCACACTTCTTGCAATAGAACGGCGCGAGTGAAAACACGACCTGGGTGTTGAGCGAGGTGTTTTAATAACTCAAATTCTTTAAATGTTAAATCGAGTGGACGACCATTGAGTCGAACGCTGTAGCTGACCTCGTCAATGTGTAAGGCTCCTAGATTAATTTCTTCAGGGCTGCGATTCGCGTCAATTCCCAAACTAATGTTGTAGCGAGCAACAGCGATCCGCAGTCGTGCTTCAAGTTCAGCGGGGGAAGTCGTATTCAACATGAAGTCGTCAATTCCCCAGTCACCTTGGACCGCGGTGAGGTTCCCTTCTGTGGTGATCAGCAGGATGGGCGCACCAGCACCCGTGTCACACAGCAATCGAGTAAAACTACGAACGGCTGCGAGATCCATGCGTCCGTCAACGAGGACGACATCGGAATTATCGACCGCCAATAAAGAAGATGGTTCAGCCCCCAAAACGCGAACGCTGTGATTGAGGAGTGTCAATGCTGGAAGAACTTCAGCGGAAGAGTGCATGGCACGGGTCAAGAGAACTATTCGCATGCGACCTCCTAAATCAAGGCTAAGACTACCTATTGCATATTTCACGCATATATAGGTGCCGACTAAGTCACGAGAGCCAACCGGCAAAATAGGGGCATGCACTCCGAATTCACCCTGTATACGCGGGATGAAGTGCGTATTGCGGGAACCCATTCAACGTGGGTTCACGCAAAGACTGATTCAGATCCACTTGCCCTAGGGATTGTTCTGGCCCACGGCTTCACGGGGAACCGCGAGCAAGACCATGTGAAAAAAGTGGTTGCGGCTTTGAGGGAATTTGGTGGGGTACTTGCCCTCGACCTTCGCGGTCATGGGGATTCCGGTGGTGAAGGCACGATGGGCATGGATGAAATTTATGACGTCGATGCAGCCGTAGCCCATGCCCGCGACTTCGGTTACCGCAGCGTGGCAACTGTTGGCTTTTCCATGGGTGGTTCAGTTGTATTGCGTCAGGCTGCACTGGCACAGGGTGCGGCTAAACCGGATCTTGTTGTTAGCGTGAGCGCCCCCGCATTTTGGTTCTACCGTGGAACACCGATTATGCGAGTGGTTCATCGACTCATTGAGACCCAAGCGGGTCGGCTGGTTTTGCGCGGCAAAGGTGTCCATATTTCCAGCACGCCGTGGCCAGATCCACCCCCGATTTCACCTGAAGTTGCGGTTGAGCGGCTGTCGCACATGCCACTGTTAATCGTGCACGGCGACGTGGACAAGTACTTCCCGGTTGAGCATGCCTACGCCCTGGAAAATGCGATCGAGCGAGCCGGCAATGCAAATGCCACGGTGATCGTGGTTGAGGGGTTCGGGCACGCCGAGACGGCCATTAGTGAGGAAACTCTGACCGGCATCGGGGAATGGCTGAGGTCCCATGTCCCACATGAGCAAAATGGCGTGAACGGGTAGAGTTCACCCATGTTGGAAATCGTGTACACATCGCTCCTCGTTATTGCAATCGGTGCCGCCGGTTTTTTCTCGTTTTATGTTGTGGCAAAACTCTTTAAGGGCCAAGGCTGATCTGTGGACAAGCTTCCTGTTGAAGTCATGCCACTTTCGTGGCTGATCGGAAGCTGGGTTGGAGTCGGACTGGGTACTTACCCCACAATCGAGGATTTTAGATTCGGGCAGGAAGTTGTATTTTCCTGTGACGGTCGACCATTTATTAACTATGTTTCCCGCAGCTGGCTCCTCGACGAAGCGGGCGAGCGAATTAAACCCCTCGCAACCGAGTCTGGGTATTGGCGTCCACGCCCGGACAATCAGATTGAATTAGTTCTGTCTCACCCAACGGGTTTTGCCGAAATCTATATTGGTACAACCGAGGTGCTTGGTTTGGACAATGCAAAAATTACGAGCGCACGAGCAACTTTGAAAACTGACGTTGTTGTTCGAACCGAAAGCGCGAAACCGTATACCGACGGCGAGCG
>CANMNM010000008.1 GCA_947499275.1 Actinomycetota bacterium
CATCGGCGGGACTGAAAGTGAAATCGATGCAAACTTTGGAATTGAGAAAGCTTAAAGGCCTCGAAAAATCCCGATCAGAATTTGAAGACCAATCAGAAGGATTAAAAACCCCAGATCCAGAGACACCTGACCCAATCGCAACGGTGGGATGAACCGCCGAATCAGTTTCAATGGGGGCTCGGTGAGGGTATAAATTCCTTCAACGATGATCAGGATGAAGCCAGAGGGACGCCAGTCGCGCGCAAAAACCTGGACAAAGTCAAATATCAAGCGGCCGATGAGAACAAGTAGGTAAAGGAAAAGGATATTGGCGATCCATGCGCCGACCGTATTCACTAGGCCAATATACCTGAGTTAACTTTGATTGTAGAAACCGTCTTGGGCAACTTGCGCCCGCGCTTGGTCTCCCACATCAACGTTCACCGGTGAAAGTAAGAAGACTTTATTGGTCACACGCTCAATACTGCCACGGCAACCAAAAACCAGTCCTGCAGCGAAGTCAATAATCCTCTTTGCATCACTGTCGTCAAGGTCACCCAAATTCATGATCACCGGGATTCCCTCGCGGTATTCTTCACCAATTCGACGCGCGTCATTGTATGAACGTGGGTGGATCGATTCGATACGACCAAACTCAAAATTTCGCTGTGGCTGGGGAGACGCTACGACATTGCGACTGGGCAGATCTTCATCACGACGGATTGTCCTGACGCCCCGGGGCTCACGAGTCCGAGTCGCTTGTGAATTAGGTGCCGATTCGTAACCGTATTCATCAGCGAACCCACGGGATGAACTGGCCCGATTTGAGGTCTGGACCCGAGATTCATAGCGCTCAGGAGAGTTTCGAGTACTTCGGGGATCGTCGTATCCCCCGTTCGTGCTTTCATCGGAATAGGAATCGTCTTCAACCAACCCAAGATAGACGGCCATTCGGCGGATACCACTAGCCATTGTCTACCCTCCTATCGTCGACCACGAATATAAAGTTCATGAACCCACAGCGCATAGTCTGACTTTACTGCACACATTACCTCTGGCCGAGGATCGCGCTACCCAGGCGCACTTGTGTCGCACCCGCCTGTATCGCCTCCTCCAGGTCTGCTGACATCCCCGCTGAAATTACGGTTGCCTGTGGGTGCGAAGCCGTTATTGCGGCTGAGACATCGGCCAGTTGCTCAAAAGCTGCCGTTATGTCGACCCCGAGGTCAGGATGCGGCCCAACACCCATAACTCCTCCTAATTTCAGGTGCGGTGCTTTCTCTAATTCTTCAAGAAATCCAGGAACGGCATCCTGATTTAGCCCACCGCGATGTGGTGCGTCCAAAGGATCCAAGTTGATCTGAATCAGAACTTGGATAGTGCGATTAGCCATTGCGGCTGCCCTCTCCATAGGCGCTATCAGGTCAATCCGATCCAAAGACTCAACGACGTCGGCCCAGCGGGCAATTGAGTTGAGCTTGTTACTTTGTAATTGACCAATCATGTGCCACTGAATCGACCGAGCACGATCGCACTCAACAACTTTGCGTTTGGCCTCTTGATCGCGATTCTCTCCAAAATTTTTCTGCCCGAGCTCGTTGAGGATTTCAATATCAGTAGCCGGGTACGTTTTTGATACCACCAATAGATCAACAGTTCTACCCCCGCTTGCCGCATTGATGCGTGTGCGAACAGCTTCCATATTGCGCTCAAGTTCATTGCGGCGCACTGTGAAATTTTCCATTACGACCGCTCCTGATTCTCACGCATTGCAATGATTATTCCTTGGCGCCCGGTCTTTCTGTTTTTGCGATACGAAAAAAGGGTTTCCGGATTCTCAAAGGTGCAGCCGCCAATGACACTCGAGCTGACGCTTTCACGGGCTAATTGTGCTAACACTCCTGCGCGGACATCAATCCCACCCGCAACGCCCAGAGCAGCCTGCGAAACATCTGCGGGGGTAGAAGTTCTCACTAATTCCCGACGATCAGGCGAAACGGAGTAACACGAGCCGCAGATTGCCGGCCCAACAATGGACTGAATTTCATTCACTCCCCGCAGCCGAAGTTCCGCAATCGTGGCAGTGACAACGCCCGCTACCAAGCCTTTCCATCCACAATGGACGGCACTAATTATCGGTTTCTCAACCCCCCGTGATCCATAAAGAACTAACGGGACACAGTCTGCTCCCATGGCGACTAGCCCCAGATCGCACTTTTCGCTGACAAGTGAATCCACACCGTGAACCATTCCTGCATGTGTTACCCGCCCAATGCCATTTCCGTGAATTGGCTGCATTAGCGCCAACTCGCGTCCTTGGATCTGAACGAGTCCAGCTAACTCCTCAAGATTACGCACCACGGTATCTGGGTCGTCACCGACATGCTGGGCAAGATTTGCATGTGCGAATTCACCACGACTATGACCACCTAAACGACCAGTGACCGCCCAGAAAGCTGGACGGTCACCAGGTGCCACCGGTGCAATAACACCACTGGCAAGGGGAAGGATCATTTACTTCAAGAAATCGGGGATATCTAGATCGTCGTCAGTGTCATCAAATGAAACTGCCTTGGGCTTGGTAACACTTTGCCCGAAAACAGCAGCCTCAACTAGCACGGGCTCCTTTATCGATACTTTCTTCTGCGGTGGCTCCCCGCCATCAAAGCCAGCCGCAATAACGGTCACTCGAACTTCATCACCCAAAGTGTCGTCAATCACCGCACCAAAGATGATGTTTGCATCAGGGTGTGCAGCGTCGGCAACGAGTCGGGCCGCTTCATTGATCTCGAACAGCCCCAAATCGCTGCCTCCTGAAATCGACAGGAGCACGCCACGCGCACCGTCTATGCCCGCTTCGAGCAGTGGACTGGAAATTGCCTTTTCAGCTGCCTGAACCGCACGATCTTCACCGCGAGAGGAACCGATACCCATAAGTGCTGACCCGGCCGCATGCATGACGCTCTTGACGTCAGCGAAGTCGAGGTTGATTAGACCCGGAGTCGTTATGAGGTCGGTGATTCCGCTTACTCCCTGCAACAGAACGTGGTCTGCCTGGCGGAATGCATCGATGACTGAGATTTCACGATCAGCAAGTGACAACAATCGATCATTAGGGATAACGATCAGCGTATCGACCTCGGCACGCAGTTCATCGACGCCCTGATCGGCCTGTGACATGCGACGGCGTCCTTCAAAACCAAATGGCCGGGTAACCACACCGATTGTCAACGCGCCAAGGGATCGCGCAACTTTCGCAACAACCGGCGCGCCGCCGGTGCCGGTTCCGCCGCCCTCGCCTGCGGTGACGAAAACCATGTCAGCCCCGCGAAGCACCTCCTCGATTTCTTCTAGGTGGTCCTCGGCTGCTCTTTTCCCAACTTCGGGATTTGCGCCTGCGCCTAAACCTCGGGTGAGCTCGCGACCAATGTCAAGTTTCACGTCAGCATCGCTCATGAGCAGTGCCTGTGCGTCTGTGTTGATAGCGATGAACTCGACTCCCTTGAGGCCGACTTCAATCATCCGGTTGACAGCGTTAACACCGCCGCCACCAATACCAACAACTTTAATAACTGCCAGGTAATTCTGTGGAGCCGCCACGGCCGCTCTCCTTTTCCGTTCGTGTCGATGAAAGGGGGTCCATCGAACTCTTTAGCCACAAACCCTCAACCTCTACCAGAGGCTAAGCAAATGGTCCGCTTATGGCCGCGCGGACCATAGACGGTCCAGATACCAAAGCGCAAGTCAGAAAGCCACATTTTTTAGAAATATTTAAGATTTTTTCCACCAAGGGGTCATCGAGAGCCGACATTTAGCGCTTCTTGGGCCCCTTTTCATCCGTTGTGGTGGGCAATTCTGGTGCGCTGACGTCGTAAATTTGGGCCCGGAGAGAGAGCAACGCCTCGAGAACGGCCGCTTTGAACTCAGGCTCGTCAGCACTGCCCCACCGAACCACAGACCCTGATTTCAGGTCCAGTTCCACACTGTCAATGGACTGCGCTCTGACCCGGACTACTTTTTGGGCCAGGTTCGCCGGCAATTGGGACACAACCTCAACCGCTGACACAAGCGGGGCGCCGGTAGCTTCAATCAGTGGCAGCCCATCCAAATTCGGCGAGTCAAAAATAATTCCTTGGGCATCAACTCCCTGACTCTGACCTAGGCTGACAACCCGTGCAAGCGGAATTCTTGGGACCAATGCCACAACAACCTCGTTAGGCCAGCCTCGACGCACCTCAACGGATGAAACCCATGGGAGATTTGCAACTGCTTGGGCTGCAGTGTCAGTATCTAGGCGGGCGATCGGTGCATTGATGGGAATATTCGCAACTTCTTTCACCTGTGCAATTTGATCCGCTGAAAGGCTCACACCGCTTGAGGTAACTACCTGGACATCCTTTACACCGAAAACCGAGGAAAACCACACCAACCAAATAAGGGCACCTGCGCAAATTACTATGGCGGAAACCACGAAAAACCAGATTTTTTTTCTCAACTTATTCGCACGATAAGCGGTGAAATCCTGAGTAGGGACATCACTCATGTTGTCGCCCTGGCTCACGTTCTTGTAGCCTCTCGACAACTTCGACAGCGATCAAGCCAATGTCTCCTGCACCCAAAGTCATGATGATGTCACCACTGCACGCGTCTCGAATCAGGTCTTGGGCGACGGCAGACCAAGACGGTTCAAAAATAACGCAATCTGCGGCAAGTGGAACGTTTGCAGCCATTGTTTGACCACTAGCCCCAGGTATGGGCTCCTCACCCGGCGCAAATACTTCAAGTACAACAACCTTGTCGGCTAAACCAAGCGCTGCACCAAACTCTTTTGAAAACAAAGCTGTCCGGTAGTAGTGGTGTGCCTGAAATGCCACAATTAGTTGGCCTTCACCTAACAGTTCACGCGCTGCGCGAAGGGTCGCGGTGATCTCTGTGGGGTGGTGCGCGTAATCGTCATAAACGCGTATGCCACCTGCTTCTCCTTTGAAATCAAATCGGCGTCGAGTGCCGCTGAATTTTCTCAAGCCATCAATGCCCTGTTGGGCTGTGTATCCCATTCCAATCATGGCTACTAGGGCTGCTTGCGCATTTAAAGCATTGTGATGCCCGAATACTTGTAGTTGTACCTGGCCCAATCGCACGCCTTGATGCGCCGTGTTAAAACTCCACCCCTGCGAGGAAGGCTGGACGTCCACCATATGGAAATCTGCGTCAGAGCTTTCGCCGTAGCTGCGAATGTCAACTCCTGCGGATCGCGCCGCCCCAATAAGTCGAGCAGCTCCCGGATCATCAAGGCACACGACGAGAAATCCATCACGCTGTTTTATTCCTAAAGCGAAGTCAAGAAATGCTTGCTCAATGGCCTCAAAAGTCCCCCAATAATCTAGGTGATCTGCCTCAATATTTGTCACTATGGCAATACTCGGATTCAGTTGAAGAAATGCACCATCACTCTCGTCCGCTTCAGCGATAAAAAGGCTGCCGGTGCCCAGATGCGCATTTGCGCCACTTTCATTGAGTTCACTTCCGATGGCAAAAGATGGATCTGCTCCCGCATGCTGGAGTGCAACCGTAAGCATCGATGTAGTTGTCGTCTTACCGTGAGTACCCGTTACAGCGACACCTGTGAATCCGCTCATGATTGCGGTTAAGGCTTCTGCACGGTTCATCACACGTTTGCCTAGGCGGGATGCCTCAGCGCGTTCAGGATTCTTGGCCGGGATGGCCGTTGAGAGGATGAGGGTGTCTATTTCATCCAAGTGATCAGGATCATGACCGATCATGGTGTCGATTCCCACCGCGCTGAGGGCCGCAAGCCTGCGAGAGTCCTTTGCATCACATCCGCTGACCTGCACACCGCGTGATGCCAAAATTCGTGCGATCCCGGACATCCCGGCGCCACCAATTCCTACCACGTGTACCCGACCCAAATCCTGCAAAGTCACCTTCACTAACTCCTTTTCAACGCGAGCGCTATGTTCATGAACACGATAACCCCCAGCGCGCTAATTCTTCAGCAGCATTTAATGAGTCCCCTACATTGAATGCAGCCTGCATCCGCTCGAGTTCCGGCGCATTGAGAAGCAGCGGCAATAATTCACTCACGATAACCTCCCGCGTGAAAACGGAATTCTCGATCATAGCTGCCGCCCCACTGTCAATTAAGTTTTGAGCATTCCGCTTTTGCTCACCGTTTCCAATGGGAAGCGGCACAAAAATTGCGGGAATCCCCACCGCCGAAATCTCGGCCACGGTCATGGCGCCAGCACGGGCAATAACTAAGTCAGCAGCGCTATAGGCCAAGTCCATGCGATGAATGAATGGAACCGGGATGTAGCACGCACCTGAAGGGTGTGTAATTTCACTCCCCGATTGAAAGTTTGCACCCCCTACCGAGTGAATGACACTCACGCCAGCCGCAAGTAACTCCGGTATTGCAGCAACGCATGCGGAATTGATGGATTGTGCGCCTTGGGAACCACCAAAGACGAGAAGAACCGGACCAATTTGCGGGAGCTTGAAAAACTCACGAGCCTCAACGCGGCGGCGATACCGGTCAAGACCAACAATGTCACGACTCAGGGGCATACCGATTACCCGAGCGCCGGGGATGACGCCGTCAAACATGGATGCAACATTGGATGTGATACGCGACCCCAATTTATTTGCCAAACCAGCGGTTGAATTTGCTTCATGGACAATCACGCACAGTCCCAAACTCTTTGCTGCCAAATACGCTGGTGCACTGGCGTATCCCCCGAACCCGATAACAACATCTGTCTTGTTTTTCTTCATAAACTTACGAGCCAAATGGATGGACTTGAGAAATTTTGGGGTAAATGCAATTGCCTGCCCGTCCAATTTCCGGGGAAAGGGCGTAGACGGCAATAACTCAAGTGCCAGTCCCGTCGGTGGAACCAATGTTGTATCTAACCCACGATTCGTTCCCATGATCGTGACTTCGGCCCCAGGATCGAGCTCGAGGATGGCTCGGGCAGTATTTATGGCCGGATATACGTGACCCGCGCTTCCACCGGCGGCGAGGACGAATTTCATGGCGTTTCCCTGACAACACTCGAGGTTAGCGTCGACGCATAGCGGAGGCTGTTTGCCTACGTCGAATAATGCGGCGAGCCCCAGGCTCATTCCGAGCGCACGCCAGCAGCATCCCTATTGCGAACAATGTGGGAACCAGGGAAGAACCCCCATATGAAACGAGCGGGAGAGGCACACCGGTTACGGGGAGTAGTCCAAGCACCGCACCGATGTTGATCACAGCTTGAATAACGATCCACGACCCAACGCCGGCAGCGGCTAAACGAACAAATGGCTCCTGCGAATTCTTGCTCAACCGAAAAATAGAGAAGGCCAGAATCCCAAATAGCAGCAGGACGGCGGACGTTCCCACTAAGCCCAATTCTTCACCAATAACGGGGAAAATAAAGTCGGTATGTGCTTCGGGAAGTGAGCCCCATTTCTCGCGACTGCCGCCCAGTCCTACTCCCCAAAGACCACCCGTCCCGAGCGCGTATTGACCTTGAGCGACCTGCCAACCAAACCCAAGGCGATCTGAATCCGGATTGAGCCAGTTAGTGATGCGTTCCATGCGATAAGGCGCCGCAAGAGTCAGCAACCATACGGAAAAGAGACCGAAACCACCAAAGAGTGCAAACAGGCGGAAGGGAATTCCTGCCGAGAAAAGAATTCCGCACAAGATCGCACCGAGCATCAACGTATTTCCAAAGTCACCTTCGAGCAAAACTAAGATCATCATGATTCCGGCTACCGGAAGGATAGGGACCAAGATATTCCTCCACGTAGGAATATGGCGATCCTTTCGGGTCAAGACTTCTGCACCCCAGATCACAAGGGCGAGCTTCGCAAACTCACTGGGCTGTAATTTAAACGGACCAATGATTTCAATCCAGTTCCGTTGGCCAGCAACTTCATCACCAATAAACAGCACCAAAACGAGGAGGACGAACGCGCCCGCGAGAAATATCCAAGCGGTCTTGCGCCAAAATTGAATTGACGAACGAGCGGCGAAAATTAGAGCAATGACGCCAGCGACAGCAAAGAGTGTTTGCCGCTGGGCAAGTGTGTAGGCCGATCCAGAAATGCGGACACTTTCCACCGACGAGGCAGATAACACCATCACCAGCCCAAGTCCCAACAATAAAAGCGTCGAGCCCATGATCAAGTAATACGTGCTCAGTGGGTGATCGGCCAACAAAGACAATCGAGATCCTTTATAGGCTTCGCCGATCTTGCTAAACCTGTTGGACACGGGCTGGGTGCGCAGTGACATTAGCGGCCCAGTTCATTCAATACCGCGCTGGCAAACATTTCGCCGCGTTGGGCATAGTTCGCAAACATGTCCCATGAAGCGCAGCCGGGTGCGAGTAAGACTGTGTCACCGCTGACAGCTCGTTCGCATGCGATCTGGACGGCTTCATTCATTGCACTAGTGTCTCGAGTGACCAGTGTGATTATTGGGACATTTGGTGCGTGTCGAGTGAAAGCGTCGGCGATTATTGGGGCATCGGTTCCCAACAAAATTGCCAATTTTATCCGGTCTGAATGAGCCAGCACCAGGTCATCAAAATCCTGCCCTTTGGCCAACCCTCCCGCTATCCAAATTACTGATGGGTATGAAGACAGGGATTTGTGGGCCGCGTGCGCATTTGTCGCCTTTGAGTCATCAATATATGTGACCCCCCGATCGCTAGAAACCAACGCATTTCGATGTGGTGCGGGGTTAAAGTCCCGAAGGCCATCACGCACAGCTTTCGGTGCTACCCGATTTTCCTCACCCGCGTTCATGACACCGAAAGCGCGAGCCAGAGCCGCCGCAGCGAGTGCATTTTCCGTGTTGTGATCCCCTACGGGATGAATGTCGCTGACAAGAGCTAATTCTTGTGCGTAATCTCTGCGATTGGGAATAAATGCTCGGTCAACGAGGGCGCCGTCAACAACACCCAACTCGCTCAACCCGGGAATGCCGCGAGTAAAACCCACCGCACGACAGCCTTCTAATACATCGGCTTCTTCGACCATGGACAACGTTGCAGCCTCATGGCCGTTGTACACGGCCGCATACCGGGTCCGCTCATAAACGCGAGCTTTTGTTTGTGCGTATTGATTGAAATTTCCAAAGTGATCAATGTGGTCCGATGCAATATTCAAACAAACTGACGCCCACGGGCTCATGGTGTGAACAAATGGCAACTGAGGGGCACCTACCTCGACTGCTATCACATCAAGCTCGTCGTGCATAACGACTCCGACAAGCGAGTGACCAATGTTTCCGGCTGCCTCCGTGCGGAGCCCAGCAGATCGCAAAATAGATTCGAGCATGAGTGTTGTCGTGGTTTTTCCATTAGTACCGGTGACACACAGCCATTCCGCGCCACCAATTTTCGGCCGAATCCGCCACGCCAATTCGAGTTCACCCCAGATAGGGATTCCTTTTAGATTCGCCTGTTTATGAAAGTGGTGTTGGGGAGGCAATCCCGGGGATGTCACCACCAGATTAAAACTCTCTTCAGGCAGTTCGCTGGCATTTAAGAAAACCGACGCACCTAGGGAACCGAGAATATTGGCGCGTTCACTAACTGCATCATTTGATGAAGAATCAACAATGCTTACCTGTGATCCCAGTTGCATGAGGGCATCCGCCGCTGCGAAACCGGCGACGCCCAGACCTAAAACACCGACGCGAAGTGATGACCAGTTCGCATCACGGGAAGTCAGCTCATCAAGATCACACATCAGGCTCTAACCCACTCTGCGTAAAAAATGGTAAGTCCCGCACCTATACAAAGACCCTGGATAATCCAAAACCTCACAACGATCTGGATCTCAGGCCACCCCAGCATCTCGAAATGGTGGTGTAATGGTGCCATCCTAAAAATTCTTTTGCCCGTTAATTTATAGGATCCAACTTGTCCAATCACAGATAAAGTTGTGATAAGGAAAAGGCCTGCAAGGAGTGGCAACAAGAGTTCTGTGCGAGTGAGTACTGCCAGGCCTGCAATTCCACCACCCAAAGCGAGTGAACCCGTATCCCCCATAAAGATCCGAGCAGGGGAAGTGTTGAACCACAAGAAACCAAAACTTGCGCCAGCCGTAGCAGCCGCAACCATTGCCAAATCAAGTGGATTTTGAGTGTTGTAACAAAATTCAGTAACTTCAAATGCGCAATTTTGTCCATACTGCCAAATTGCAAGAAGTACATAAGCCAGGAAACTCATTATTGCCGCACCAACAGCTAGCCCATCAAGACCATCTGTGAGATTGACTCCATTAGTTGTTGCTGTCACCAGGAACCACACCCAGAGCAGAAACAGTCCTAATGGCAGGATGATGCTAGTGTCGCGGACGAAAGAAATAGCCATTGATGCGGCCGTGTTGCCCGATGCATCGGGGAATTGTACGGATAAGTACGCAAAGGAAAACGCTACAACCGCCTGGCCAATCAGCTTCGTCCTAGCTCTAAGTCCAGTACTTCTTTGTTTAAAAATCTTTAAATAGTCATCCGCAAAACCAACCAGACCTAGACCGACCATGAGGTAGAGAACAAGCAGCGCTGAAATTGAAACCGGTCGCCAGGTGACTAAATGTGTGAGGAAGTATCCCCCAAGGACAGCAATGATTATCGCGATTCCACCCATGGATGGTGTGCCGCGCTTCCCTTCGTGCGCAGGATAAAGTCGACCCTCTTCTGACGCACGAATCGCCTGGGAGTAGCCGTGCTTGCGTAGCAGATTGATGAGTAGAGGTGTTCCAAGGAAAGAAATTAAGGTCGCTATCGCACCCGCAATAACGACTAGCCTCATGGAGCTCCCTGCTCTCGATCAATGCCCAACTCAAAGTCCTCCACAACACTACTTAAAGAAAGCTCCAGAACCTCGCTGGCCACACGGTCAAGGCCGATTGATCGCGATGCTTTGACCAAGACGATGTCGCCTGGCTGCAACTCATCAGCCAATAAAGTCAAGACTCCATCGATGTCGGAAACCCAGACTGACTCTTCACCCCAAGATCCCTCGTTTGCAGCCGCCAAGTGCATTACTTTCGTTGCCGCGCCTACACAAACCAAACGGGATATGTCGAGACGGACAGCTAACCTGCCGATCGAATCGTGTGCATCAACGGAATATTCACCCAACTCCCGCATCTCCCCCAAAATCGCCCAGGTACGGCGGCGCGGCCCGCGAGAGCCCAATTGAGCCAATGTCTTAAGGGCTGCGCGCATCGATTCCGGATTCGCGTTGTAAGCGTCATTTATCACAGTCACGCCATTGGAAGCCTCCGTTACTTCCATTCGCCACTTACTGACCACGTTCACATTACTCAGAAATTTGCAAGCGGTCTCAAACGGCACTCCCACAGCGACACTTGCGCTGAGGGCCGCCAATGCGTTAGCGACATAGTGCTCACCAACTAATTGCACATGTACCGGGTGTGAATCATCCCGGTTAGTGGCGAGAAAACGAGTTGTACCATCAGGTTCAATGCATATATTGCTGGCATAGATGTCACTACCTTGCGACTCTCCAAATGTTAGCTGTGAGCATTTCAATCCTTCGCTCATCCGCGCAACAAATGGGTCGTCTTGATTGAGGACAGCTAGTCCCGTAACGGGCAGCGCCCGAACCAACTCGGACTTCGCAACGGCGATATTCTCAATGCTGCCCAACAATTCAATATGTGCTGATCCCACGTTGATTACAACACCAATATCAGGTACAGCGATCTCACAAAGAGTGGCGATATGGCCAATCCCACGCATGCCTAGTTCTAGTACAAGAAATTCGGTTTGCGCATCAGCGCTAAGGATAGTGAGGGGTAAACCCACTTCGGTATTAAAAGATCCGGGTGGAGCGACGCATCGACCATATTGGCCCAATATTCCAGCGATTAAATCCTTCGTTGTAGTTTTCCCACTGGAACCCGTAATACCAATGACCTGGGCCTTGAGAACATTAATCCGCACCCAATGGGCAATCTGACCTAAAGCAATCAAAGGATCCAGAACGTGAAGTAATGGGAAGCCTTCTGGAACTGGCGCACTTGATCCTGCTGCGACAATGGCCAAAGTTGCTCCAGCGGCTTGAACATCCGATAAAAAAATATGTCCATCAACTTTTTCACCGACAAGCGCCACATAAATCCCGTTCTGAATAGGGCTGCGGGAGTCGACGTAGAATCCGGGAACACTAAGGACTATTTCATAATCGCAGTCAGTGAGAGTTCCGCCAGTGATCTCTGCAAGTTGTTGCCCAGTGAAATCAATCATGTTGACTCTTAATCCCTAAAAGTTCACGAACGACATCAACGTCACTAAATGCAATCGTTTGGCCCATGATCTCCTGACCTTGCTCGTGACCTTTGCCCAGAATAGCCACTACGTCGTGGCCATCGGCTAATTCCAAGGCGCGAGTAATCGCCTCACGCCTATCGCCTATTTCGAACCACTGCGATCTTTGAGATCCGGAAACACCCTGAATGATCTGTTTGCGAATTTCGGTTGGATCTTCCGAACGCGGATTGTCATCTGTGACAATCAAAATATCTGACAGGCTGGCACCCACACGCCCCATGGCCGGACGCTTGCTGGCATCTCGATCCCCACCAGCGCCCAAAACCGTAATGACTCGCCCACTGAATTCGCTATTCAGGCCGGTTAAAAACTCCTCAATTGACTCAGGTGAATGGGCGTAGTCGACAAAAATTGAAACATCGGCGCGTGTTCCGACCAACTCACCCCTACCCGGAACGGTTGCCTTGCAAATTGCTTCGACAACATCATGACCCCGGACACCCACGTGATCCAAAATTGACAGTGCCAGCACTGCATTCAGAGCATTAATCTTTCCTGGCAAGGCCAGTGAGTCAAACCTGATTTCACCGTGTGGCCCGTCGATGGTCCAAGAAGAGTCCGATGAAGTATCGGTGCTGTGGCTGATTTTCCAATTAGGTGTTCCCACCGTTCCCACTGAGTCAAACGGAATTGTGGCTTGTGCACAGAGATCAACGCCCCACGGGCTATCCGTACAAATGACGGCAAATTTCCCAAATTTTGGTGTGAAAAGTTGCGCTTTAGCTGCAAAGTACTCAGGCATTGAACCGTGGTAATCGAGATGATCATGTGAAAGGTTCGTGAAGGCAACACAATCAAAATTCAATCCATTTACTCGATGCTCAGACAGAGCAATGCTGGAAACTTCCATTGCGATAATTTTCACTCCAGCAACCTTCATTCGTGCAAGTGTGCGAAAAAGGTCAGGGGCCTCAGGGGTTGTTCGCGTGCTGACCAATTCTTCATCATTAATCAACGTTGCGAGAGTGCCGACAAGTCCAGCACTCATGCCAATTGCGCGCGCAGCTTGATAGATCATGCTGGTCGTCCTGCTCTTCCCATTCGTTCCCGTGACTCCAATCATGACTATGTCAGAAGTTGGATCCCCGTACACCAATTTGCATACCTCGCCTAAACAGACCCGCGGCTCGCTCACCTCGAGTATTGAAATTATTGGTGAGATTTCAATTTTTTCAATCAGTTGGGCTCCCGCAAAGTCAGTTAAGATCGCGGTTGCCCCTCGCTGGATTGCTTGTTCGACAAAGCGAGCCCCGTGCACAGATCGACCTGGGAGCGCAGCAAATAGCTCACCCTCATTGACTTCTTTGGAATCCAAAGAAACACCTGTGACACTGACACTGGAATCTCCTGAGAGTTGCGCACCAATCAGGGAAGCAATCTCGACAACCGGTGTCAAACCCATGTCAGCCTCCAAAAGTCAAGGCAAGTTTAGGTGATCGTGAACCTGTCGGCGGTATCTCTAATGCACCAAGTGCGTATTGGGCAACTTTTTTGAAGACCGGACCACCTAACTCACCACCGTAACGGCCATTTCGAGGTTGCGAGATAAAGACTGTGACAACGAGTTGAGGATCATCTGCGGGCACCATACCGGCGAACGAGGCGATCACCTCCTCGCTGTACTCCCCGGTCCGCTCGTCAACAACTTGTGCTGTCCCCGTTTTACCACCCACGCGGTAGCCAGGTATTTTGGCATTCGTAGCTGTACCACCTTCTCCAACCACACTCTCCAGCATCGCTCTAACTTGGATAGCAGTCTCCCGTGAAACGACACGCGTCGTGACTGGCGCCTCGGGCTCTTCAACACTTCCATCTGCGTGAACGATTTTTTGAACTAGGGAAGGCTCAACACGCAAACCGTCATTCGCAATAGTTGAGAAGACGCTGGCTACTTGCACCGCATTCACGCTGAGTCCTTGGCCGAAGGCAATCGTAGGAAAAGAGGTCGGTGACCAGTCTTTGTACTCGGGGACGAATCCACTTGTTTCCCCCGGAAATCCAAGCCCTGTTGGTTGGCCGATCCCAAACCTCTCTAAATACTTGGAGAGCTTTTTCCCGCCGATACGTTCGGCGGCCAGGATCGTCCCGATATTGCTGGACTTTGCCATCACTCCACTGAGTGTCAAATTCAACGTTCCATGCGGGGTTGAATCATGGAACTCTTTATCGCCTCGCAACAAGAACTTAGGAACTTTGATGGGCGTGTAAGGAGTTGCAGCGCCTTCATTGATCACCGCAGCCAAAGTCATCACTTTGCTTGTCGATCCTGGTTCAAATGCAGAAGTCAAAGGTCTGTTATTCAGATTCTTTTGGGTGCCTTGAGTCGGATTGGACGGATCGAAAGTCGGAGCGGTTGCCAAAGCTAAAATTTGCCCACTTTGTGGGTCCATGACAACAACGGTTCCATCAATTGCTCCGGAATTTTGAACCGCCAATGCGATTTCCTTTTGGGCAAAATATTGAATGTCGCGATCAATGGTGAGTTCAATGTCGACGCCAGGTTGGGCGTCTACCCGCACGGATGATCCGGTGGGGATTGCTCTACCCCCTGACCCCCGCTCGTAAGTTGATTCTCCGGGCGTGCCGCTGAGTTGATCATTAAAGGCGTACTCGTACCCGCCAAGACCAGATCCTTGCGCGCCCACAAATCCAATGACGTTTGCGGCGAGTTCCCCGGCGGGATAAATACGCCGCGACGTGTCCTCGCTGAATATTCCCGGCAAACGCAGTGCCGAAATCTGCTCCCAAGTTTGTGGAGTGACTTCTTTCGCTAAATACATAAAGCGGCGTTCTCCCGTTAAACGATTTGCCAAAATATCTGCATCCGCACCGAGAATTGGGGAAAGAGCCTGTGCCACGAAGATCGGATCCGTGACCATCGTTTGATCAGCCGTCACATTCTTAGCCTCGACGGTGATGGCTAGTGGCGCACCCGATGAATCCAAAATCGAGCCGCGTTCGGCTGGCAATTTAACAGTTGTCAGTCGTTGATCCAGCGCAGCGGATGCAAGCTTGTTGCCTTGAACCGCCTGTAGGTCAATAAGTCGACCTGCAAAAATCATCAAAATAAGAGTGGAAACCACAATAAGAATAGTTCCCCGCCTGCGGGTATTCCCTAAGTCAATTCTGGCTGTCCCGTATTCACTAAAGTTTTGTCCACCCCTGTTTGCGCTCATGGATGATCAACTATCAGCTTCATTTGCGACCTACTGGACCGGATTTGAATCAAATGAGAGATCCTCGGATATCACCCGGGAATCAATCAGTGTTGGCTCTGACCACTCACCCGTTCCCCGCTTCGCATCTGATGCAGCTGGATCATAGGTTTGCCCCAAGGCGGGTGGCAAGCCCGAACTCGAAGGCGCTTCGACCCCCTCCCCTACCGTTGCATCTGCAGGGGTCGCAACGCGATTACCGGGTGCAGGTCTGGGTTTGCCCAACACCTTTCCACTGGGAATCTGAATAAATGCAGGGGTCGAACTTGGAACCATTCCCAGGCTACGCGCTTTTTCCTCTAAGGCTGTGGGCGCTGCGAGCGCAGCAACGCTCTCGATCAGAGTCGCTTCCATCCGATTGAGTTCAGTCTGGGTGGATCTCAGTTCACTCAAAGTGAATGCCCCTTGGGCCAACGTAGTGTTGATCAGGAGCATGCCGAAAAAGCCAACACCTAAAATACTGGCGAGTACAACTACGAACATGCCTCGACTTGCCTTACGGACTCGCATCGGCGCAACCAAGCGCAGGTTCTCACGGGTGCGTTTGCGTACTCCACGGGTCGCATACTCGGTAGCGGATTCGGTTGAATGATTGAGGGAATGTTCGAGATGCGGGGCAGCGCTCATGCAGCAACTCCCTCTCTATTTTCGGAGAGGTCCTGAATACGAATGCGCTCTGCAGCACGAAGTCGAACTGAAGCCGAGCGTGGATTCTGCGCAATCTCCTGTTCGGTTGCCTTTTCTGAACTGCGTGTCAAAAGTCTTAACTCGGGCTTGGCGGCATCTGGTATCACCGGTAAGTCATGTGGAACATTTGCCACGCTGCGCTGAGTGAACACTCGTTTAACAATTTTGTCCTCAAGTGACTGGTACGACATTGCAACGATGCGGCCACCTACTGAGAGTGAATCAATAGCACGCGGGATCGCACGCTCAAGAACGGTGAGTTCGGAATTCACTTCAATTCGCAGTGCCTGGAAAGTTCTTTTGGCAGGGTTGCCACCAGTACGACGTGCAGCTGCCGGGATCGCATCTCTAATTAGGTCAACGAGGCGTGCTGAGTTATCGAATGGTTCAAGCGTGCGCTCACGGACGACACGTTCCACGATTCGAGTTGCAAATTTTTCATCACCGTAACTACGCAAAATTCGTACTAGCTGACCGGGCTCATAAGTGTTTAACACCTCGGCTGCAGTGATTCCGCAGGATTGATCCATCCGCATGTCGAGAAAAGTGTCCATCGAGTAAGAGAATCCGCGCTCGGGTTCATCGAGTTGCATGCTGGAAACTCCGAGGTCAAATAAGATTCCCTGAGCACCCGAAAAATTGTTATCGGCGAGCACTTCTGGAATTTGGTCGTAAACCGCATGAACAAGAATCACGCGCGATCCAAATGGTGCGAGTCTTTGAGTTGATAACTCAACGGCACTTAGATCCCGGTCTAGACCAATAACTGTGAGTTCTGGAAAAGTGTTAAGTGCCATTTCGCTGTGCCCACCGTGTCCCAAAGTTGCGTCGATGAGGACCGCATTTGGTTGATCAAGAGCTGGAGCCAACAACGCCAAAACCCGGTCCGCGAGGACCGGTGTATGGCGGGGCTCTATTGACATGTGGTTTAGCCCCAGGACCCTACGAGGATTGACAAAAAATAGATCAAGCTGCCAGTGGAAATTCCGGCAGCA
>CANMNM010000009.1 GCA_947499275.1 Actinomycetota bacterium
AAACGGATTTGCCAGGTATTTTCGCCGTCACTCTATTCGTCTTCGTTTATGCTGTGTCAAATGACTTTCCCCGTTTCTTGCAGACAATTCTCGCTGTAGTTGCGGGTGCAAGCTTTCCCTCTTTTGGGTCCTTTGTTCGAGCCCGCTGGGCCTTCCTTACAAACAAAAATGAGCGACTTTTGCATAGCGCTTTTGCTTGGGAGAGCATTCTCGATGAACTGATCTTTACTATTGGGCCACTTGCTGCCGTGGCCCTCGCATTTAGTATTAACTTCGCCAGTCCCATTTTGGTGGGAGCCGTCATCGCACTCGTGGGTGCGCTGTTGCTGGCCTCACTGGGAGAGTCATCCCCTCCCCCATTCACCCGGACAGAACACAAAAGTGAAGGGTCCGCAATTCGCTGCCCGGGAATGACTTCAACCATTGTGGTCGCCCTCGGCGTCGGCGCGCTGTTTGGCACTTTCGAGGTTGCGGCGGTCGCATTCATGCAGGAAGCGGGAACTCCCGAACTAACAGGCCTCACCTTGGCTCTGTGGGCTGCCAGCTCCATGGTTGGTGGCTTGATCTATGGAAGTCGTCATGTGAGCGCACCGCTCTCACGCCAATTGGCCTACACGACACTTGTCCTGGCGATCGTCGTCTCACCTCTGGCCTTCATCACTTCGCCCCTTTTGCTAATCCTGGCTGCCACACTCTCTGGGTGTTTCATTTCACCCACCTTGATCTGTACTTTTTCGCTCACCCAGCGACTGGTTCCCTCAAAATTGCTCACGGAGGGCCTTACTTGGACAAATTCAGGCCTAGCGGCCGGGTTCGCGCTCGGTGCTTCAATCAGTGGCATTCTCGTGGATCATGTTGGGACGGCGTATGCCTTCGGCTTGGGCTCGCTAGCCGCAGCCCTTGCTCTTGCGGCCTCTCTACTCGCCCAAACCCGTTTGCATGCAGCGATCGATGCCCGTCGAGAAGACGACACGTTGACGGTCCCCGTGTCACTCAATCAGGAGCCGATACCAGGTCCGGCGCCCGGCGCGTTTCTGCACGAACGTGATGGAGAGTAAGTTAGGCTCTCAATTGGTGTAACTTTGCGTCTCACCCGCACAACATTAGGAGTATCCCCTGAATCCCCTTAGTCCTCGTGAAGTTCAGCAGCGTGTTCGCGCTGGTGAGTCTCCCGAGTTCGTGGCGCAGGAAACAGGCTGGGATATCGATCGGGTCACCCGCTACGCCGAACCTCCACTGAGGGAACGTGCCTATGTCGCTCAATGTGCCAGTGAGGTTCAGCTGCACCAGGCCCGGGGAAGTGCCACGCTGGAAATCGTGGTGGGCCGTGTCCTTGGGCTCAAACCGGATGAACTCAACTGGGATAGCTCATACGTCGATGGACAGTGGCTCGTCCAACTACACGAGCCTGGGAAGTTAGAGATTGCTCACTGGTCATATGAGCCGGCAGGAAAATCGGTAAATCCTTTGAATCCACGGGCTCGGGTTTTGATGGGACTTGAGCCAACCCGCGATACTCATGCGGGAACCTCGCGTGAATCGACAATTATTATCGACACAACTTCGGGTGTTGCACAGCCCAGAATCGCACTAACCGATTACACCGAATCCGAAGAGAGCGTCATCACACCCGTCAAGTTGAGTGCCGTCCCTGAGTTACTCGCAACTGATGAGCCAGAGACGACTGAACGTGTCACCGAGAATCCGAACGAGTCAAGAATTCCACATGAGCCGAGTCCGCCGACTACGAAAAAGAAAAAAGGTCGCGCAAAGGTTCCTAGTTGGGATGAAATTCTTTTTGGCGCAAGTTCGACCGAGGATTAAGTCTCTCGACCTACGCTTTAATGAGTGTCAAATGGCAGTGGGTTACTCGACATATGGGCTTTATTTGATTTATGTTTTGTTAGGCGTGCTCGGTAGTGGCGCCGACAAAGGACCTCGTAGGAAGTTGCGCTAGAACTGGCGACATCACCCACTAGCACTTGATCACCTTCCGTTGTCATTTCGCCATCAATAGTGCGTGCGTTATGAAGCGCTCTATTGCCGCACCAACACAATGCCTCAACTTGCAAGTACTGAACGCGATCAGCGAGTTCCAATAAGCGTGCGGATCCGGGAAAAAGTTTCGTTCGAAAATCGGTCAGAATCCCAAATGCAAACACATCAATCGCCAGATCATCCACCAACTGGGCGATCTGCTCTATTTGTTCTGGCGAGTAGAACTGGGCCTCGTCACAAATTAAATAATCAATTCGGTGGCCGCTAGAAAGTCTGTCAACCACAAACCTGCGGAGATTCAGTTCATCACTCACTTCAACCGCTGGCACTTCAAGCCCAAGCCGGCTCGACAACACCGATTCCCCTGCTCGATCAAATTTTGTGAAGACCACGCCCGATCTTCCACGACTTGAGTGGTTGTGATCTGTTTGCAAAGCTAATGTGGATTTGCCGCAGTCCATCGTTCCGACGAAGTAAATGAGTTCGGCCACGCCCGCATAATTCCATGTGTCCTAGCGCCAGCCTCACTTGGCCATCGGCATGACGCATCTTAAATGCTTTACCCCGAATGAAACACTCTCAATGGAATGAGCATTTCTGCCTCAGAGATCGAACCATGTTGTCCCACAAGGGACGAGGTGCGCGTATCAACGTTGCTTGAGAGCATCGCATCGCTATGAGCTATCACCATGAAATCACCCATCCTCTCGAAGAAATCGGGATCAAATCTTGGGAAAAGACCCCCCTGGATCAGGTTCTCGCGGGACACAACAGAGAAATCCTTGCCTAATACTTCCTGCCATCGGGTGGCGGTATCTCCCGCCGCACCTGTCCGAGTGTAGATGTGACGGGCCCGCGGATCCCCACCCACAAGTTTCACATCACTAGCCAAATCGGAGTTGGATTCAATATGAATTCTTCGCTCAATTGGACAAGAAACCATGCCGTGATCCGAAGTGATTACCAGACTGATGTCAGGCTGTGGATTATCCGTAATGTCGCTAGCGAGACTCGAAATAAATGAGTCAACCAAATGAAGTTCCGCCAACCATTGGGATGATCCCGGACCATGTACGTGACCAATGCGGTCAAGGTCGGGCCAGTACACGTACGTAAGGGCAGGCGATATCGCACTTCTCATTCGATCACGAACTACCCCGTGCATGTCATCCAGATCAGCCGCACCTAAATAAGAACCCCCACGAAGTACAGACTGAGTTAAACCAGAGTTTCGGTACTTCTCCCGAGCGATACTGGCAACGTCAATTCCATGTTCGGCAGCCCATTCAAACAATGGTGCCGATGGTGTCAAAGATTTAGGATGAGGCGTCGAACCCCATTTCAGCGGCGCAAACATCGCTTCCACTTCCGGAAGGAAAAAACTAGCTCCGACAAAACCATGTTGTCCGGGACTTTCACCCGTCCCAAATGATCCCAACGCAACCGGCGTGGTGCTGGGAAACTGAGTCCGCAATTCAGTGGAAATTGTTGACCTTGTCAAAAACAGACTTTCCCCAAATTCCTGGAGTTGAACTTCACCCAATCCGTCGATGAGCACAACGACAACATGTGATGAAGGTGGGATGTAGGCAAATGAATTGACAGACCCTGCGGGCATGAGATCCGGCTTGAGAGCGTGTATTGCGCTGGGTATTACATCTTTTAATTCAAGCCCAGCGTTCGCTAAGGGAATCGAGGATTGCTGGTACACGTTGGTCTAGTTTTTCCCCGAGACACTCGCCTGAGACAAAATGTCGGCAAATTCGCGCACCTGTGCGACGGTCTCGTCTCCATCGGCTGCTTGAGACACCCTGAGTGAAAAATCGTCATTAGTTGACGTTCCAACAAATCCATGTTCCGCATCACAATCGGGATCACCGCATGCCGCAGGTTCCAACTCGATCCGGCTCACAGCGCCCCAACCCACTGAGAGTACGACTTCAGAAAGTATCGGGCCAACCGAACCCAAAGGGTTTTTTACCACTTGGTTAAGTACCACCGTGTCAATCGCACTCAAACGAACACTTTCATTAGATGTTGATGCGTAGAATTCACCATCGTGGTTGTGCTCGTCCGTGTGCGAAACGATCAAGCGAGTGTGCGTCAGTGCCAAAACGCTCATATGCCGTCGCAATTCATCTCGCTCAAAGGTGGCCTCTTGGTGGACAACGAATGCGAGTAACTCCTCGGGGCCCAGTGCTTTATCTAGGGCTTGGAACACCAGCTGCGGGTAATAGCCATGCCGCTCAAGATCACTCTGCAACTGCTGCTCGAGCACACCGGTATTCATTGAGGGTAAGTCTAGGGGTTAGGGTCGATACGTGAATTTGCCGAATCAAAAAACCGGTCTTTTTGTCTATAGCGACGAGGTTTCCGAGGCTCTTCTCAATGGGACCCCCATCGTGGCACTTGAGTCCACGATAATCAGCCACGGGCTCCCACGCCCAGAGAATTTGCGGGTTGCCCTCGAGGTTGAGAGCATCGTTCGATCTCGAGGAGCAACACCCGCGACGATTGCGATGCTTGAAGGAAGAGTCCATATTGGTCTGAATCAGGCCGAGTTGGAACAAGTCGCAACCCGCGATGATGTAGTTAAGACCAGCATCCGCGACCTAGCGACCGTATCGGCGCGGAAAGGATTCGCCGCCACAACCGTTGCTGCAACTAGTCACTTAGCGATGGTGGCGGGAATTGAAATTTTCGCCACAGGAGGTCTAGGCGGGGTCCATCGATATGCCCGCGAGAGTTGGGATGAATCAGCCGATTTGACGGCTCTGAGTCAAATCCCTATCACAATTGTGTGCTCGGGAGTGAAGTCGATCCTTGACGTTGGGGCTACCTTGGAACGACTTGAGACCCTCAATGTCGGTGTACTCGTTTTTGGGTCGAATCAATTCCCCGGTTTCTACCTGAGTGATTCAGGGTTTTATGTTGACTGGTCCCTCGGTGACCCTTCGGAGATTGCAGACGTTATGGCTGCGCGTCGAGCATTGCAGATTACATCGGGTCTCGTAATTGCAAATCCGCTGCCTTTGACGAGTCAACTTGACCCTGATCTGCATGACCAAGTTTTGAGTGATGGCTTAAAATTGGTGGATTCACGAAAGATTTCTGGTAAGGACGTCACACCTTTTCTACTCGACCATTTCCACCGTGCAACACACGGTCAGAGTTTGATCGTAAACACTGACATTATCGTTCGCAATGCAGACCTTGCCGCTCGCATCGCTGTCGCAAATTCCGTGGTAATGAAACAGGTCTAGCCGCACGTGGGGACAGCATCGATTCAACTTCTCGGGGACCTCATGGTTGACATTGCATGTGAGGTCGACACTCTCGAAGCGCTGACACTTGCTCGGGGCAGTGATTTTCCCTCCCGGACGACATTGAGCCCTGGCGGAAGTGCGGCAAACACAGCAACGTGGCTTGCTCGAGCCGGAAACACGGTTCATTTGATCGGAGCCATTGGCGATGATCCACTCGGTGACTACTTAGTCAATAACATCGGCGATGCCGGTGTTAACGTCTTGGTCCAACGGGTACCCGGTGAATTGACAGGTGTCTGTCTCATTCTCAACGAGCGCGACGGCCAACGAACGATGATTCCTAGTGCGGGAGCCAACGCGAGATGTGAAAACTTGCTACCAATCGGCGAGTTGTCAGTTTCCGATTTCAATCACCTTCACGTGTCGGCGTACATCCTTTTCCACGAAGTCAGTGGCATTACCGCCCTCGCTTACATGGCTGAAGCCCGCCAACTCGGAGCAACCGTGAGCTTGGACCCTGCCTCGAGCGCGCTTCTTGCCCGCAACCGCGATCGACTTATAGCAGCCATGGCCTTGAGTGACCTATTACTCGCAAATGCCGATGAAGCACTCGAAATCACGCGGTTGCTCAACACAGAGGGTATCGAACCCGACAAAATTGATTTGGGGCTTATTTCAACAGCTCTACATCCTTCATCACCCACCGTCGTGGTTACCGATGCCGCGAAACCGGTTCGTGCCCTTGGAAACTCAATTCACAACTACACGATCCCGGTTACCAAAATCAGTTCGGTCACATCAACCACTGGTGCTGGAGATGCCTTTAATGCCGGCTATCTCAACGCGTGGCTCGCAGGCAGCGATATCCCCGCTTCCATCGCAGCAGGCACTATTCTGGCTGGACGTGTCCTTGGCGAAGTTGGAGCCACCACAATCACCAATGATTCGGCGCCCCGATAAGCGAACTCCAATGAGAGGAAATTGCCCGACCCATGGCCGTTAAGAAGAACGCTGGAACCGGTGTTTCGCGCATTATTGACACCGACGTCGCCGACGAAATGCGTGACTCGTTCTTGGAATACGCCTACTCGGTCATTTACTCGCGGGCCCTACCCGATGCCCGTGATGGTCTAAAGCCCGTTCAACGTCGAATTCTTTTTCAGATGAATCAAATGGGACTTCGCCCCGACCGAGGCCACGTGAAAAGCGCGCGAGTTGTCGGCGAAGTAATGGGCCGACTACACCCTCATGGAGATACCGCAATCTACGATGCTTTGGTTCGCATGGCACAGTCTTTCTCGCTTCGACTTCCACTCATTGACGGTCATGGAAATTTCGGTTCACTCGACGACGGACCTGCCGCAATGCGCTACACAGAGGCGCGCTTGTCTCAGAGCGCCATTGACATGACCGCTGGAATTGATGAAGACGTCGTGGATTTCGCCCCAAATTATGACGGTCGAGAAGTTGAACCACTGGTACTCCCGGCAGCCATTCCAAACTTGTTGGTAAACGGTGCCAGCGGTATTGCCGTCGGTATGGCGACGAACTTGGCCCCACACAATCTCACTGAAGTGATAAATGCCACGAGGTTCCTCTTAGATCACCCGAAGGCAACCCTTGACGAACTCATGACCTTCATTCCTGGGCCTGACTTCGCCACCGGAGGCGTGATTATTGGCCTCGATGGCATCAGAGATGCCTACGAAAGTGGCAGGGGGACATTTAGAGTTCGCGCCCGAGCAAAAATTGAACAAATCACTCCGAGAAAGCGCGGAATAGTCGTTACCGAACTCCCCGCAAACATCGGTCCCGAGCGAGTTATCGAGCGTGTCAAGGACTTGGTCGTCAGTAAAAAGCTCCAGGGTATCTCCGACATTGTGGATCTCACCGATGGTGACTCAGGGTTGCAACTGGTCATCGAATGTAAGAGCGCATTTTCCCCTGAAGCGGTACTTGAACAGTTATACAAACTGACTCCAATGGAAGACTCGTTCAATATAAATGCGGTTGCTCTTGTTCAAGGACAACCCGTAACCATGGGTCTTAAGCAGATGATTGAGGTCTTCATTGACCATCGGATTAATGTGGTCAATAGGCGGAGTCGATTCCGCAAGGAAGTTGCCGCTAGCCGACTGCACCTAGTTGACGGATTGCTCATAGCAATTCTTGACATTGACGAGGTCATTCAAGTGATTCGCAACAGTGATGACACCGCTGCCGCGCGAATCCGTCTTATGGAGATTTTTGACCTCTCAGAAATCCAAACGAATTACATACTCGAAATGCCACTTCGCCGGCTCACAAAGTTTTCACGCATCGAGTTAGACAAAGAAGCAGACCAATTGCGATCAACGATTGAGGAACTCGAAGCACTACTTGCCAGCGAGTCGCGCCTTCGATCCCTTGTGTCAACTGAATTAGCCCAGGTGAGTTCAGCACACTCCAGCCCTCGACGGACCTTACTTCTGGAAGCCACCGGCGCTCCTCAGGTCGCTGCAAATCACTCAATGGAGATAGCGGACGAGGATTGCGTTGTCCTACTCTCGAGCACGGGACTGATCGCACGAACAGCCGCCATCAGCACCGAAGTGTCACTCGACAGTGATGCACCTGCTCGCTCAAGCCATGATGTTGTTATTTCAGCTGCGCATGGCACGTCGCGTGGGGAGTTAGGAGTCCTTACATCTATGGGTAATGTCCATCGAATTTCGGTGGTCGATATCCCCGCAATTCCCCCAACACAGGGAGTTCCAGGACTCAGCGGCGGTGCACCAATTGGGGCATTCCTGACCTTAGAGAAAAATGAATCACCCGTTGCCATTCTCAATCTCGAGTCGCAATTTGTATTGGGCACACGCAATGGATTAGTTAAGCGTCTTGCATCAACCCACGCAATCAATCGCACTGTGTGGGATGTGATCGGATTAGACGAGGACGACTCTGTCGTTGGAGCGGTTGCACTCGACGAAGCCAACGCAAAGCGGTGCCAGTTGGTATTCATCAGCGCAGCTGGGCAACTCCTGCATTTTCCTGCAAATTCTGTACGCGCCCAGGGCAGGGCCGCAGGTGGTGTGGCAGGGATAAAGGTTGCAGATTCGCACGTGATCTTTTTTGGTGTGGTTGACCCAAAAAATGCGAATCTAGTGGTCAGTGTCTCGGGCTCGAGTCAAGCGCTTCCCGGTACCGAATTGGGCCACGGCAAAGTGTCCGACTTCACCCAGTATCCAAGCAAAGGACGAGCAACCTCAGGAGTCCGGGCCCACAAGTTTCGGTCGGGGGAAGACTCACTGCTACGAGCCTGGTGCGGCCCTGCACCCGCTCGAGCGGCCACCTCAAGCGGGAAAGCCGCTCACCTCCCAGCTCCAGACGGAAAACGCGATGGTACGGGTGTGCAACTCACTCACCCTATTGACGCAATCGGTGGCCCGATAATTATTCGTCTGGAATCTTGACCTGTGGCTGGCTACACACCATGCAGCGTTCTTAATGCGCAAGCGCCCCTCGCTGGATCTGCACCTACTTCGCAATCTTGGTTGATTGTTTTACATCAAGGCGCTTGGGGTGAGCGTCCGGTGGACACCCTGATTTCGCAGGATCTCAAGTCATGGGCCAATGAACAAGGTGCCCAAATCTTGATTGCACGCACACCCAGAGGCGTCGTTCCCTATCCCGAGTCAACATTTTTGTACTCCAATGGCCATACGGACTTACTCCAGGGAATACTCAATTCAGAAGGGATTCCCGACCTTGCAGATACACACCCCACCAACTCGAAACTACTGATCTGCACGAACGGCAAACGTGACCAGTGTTGCGCCACTTTCGGGAGAGACCTGATCAGCCAATGCAAGGAAATGCTCTCCCCTGACCAATATGGGCAGATCCTGGAGTGCAGTCACCTCGGTGGCCACCGGTTCGCTCCGACCGCAGTGTGGTTGCCTAAAAATCTTGTTCTCGGTCGACTTGAACCCCATGCGGTAGCGGGCATACTTGGGAAAGGTGGTGTGGACTCTCGATACATCAGAGGTGTGACTCAATTACCCCCGGCGGAGCAGGTGGTCCACGCCTTTGTGTGGCCACAGGAAATTACATTTCTAACGTGTGAGCAACAGGACGCGGATTTTCACATTACCGCTCTGGTAAACAAACAAAAGGAATCTTTTATTGTTACTTCAACACCCATGTCGACTGTGGCATCTTGTGGCGGCGACCCGAAATCCGATACTTGGTATGCACTGCGCACGAAAGCATAATTTTTCGTAAGCCTAGATTCCCAGACCAATCTGAATCAAATTCTCGCGGTTGTGAATAGTAGTTCGCTCCCTGCCGCGAGATTGTCCAAGTTCCTTCTCACGAGCATCAATTCGCTTCCAGCCTGCAAAGTCAACGACGTTAACGCCTCGATCAGCCAATACTTGGTCAATTATCTCTGCACTCGTAGCTTTTGATTCACTACTGCTTGAAACAAGTTGATTTATGCACGCTACCGCGTCCTTCTTATTTGTACCGATTATTCCCGAGGGACCACGCTTGATCCAACCTGCAACATATGAGTTTTCCAGGCCAACAACCGCACTGTCAACACTGGGAATTACGTTGCTTTCCTGATCAAAAGGAACTCCCGGTAGCCCTTCACCACGGTATCCGATACTTCGAATAACCATTTGGGATTCAATGTCTTTCACATCCCCTGTTGAAATGAGTTTGCCGTTTTCATCGAGTTTCATCTTCATTACGCTTAATACACCGCGTTCTAAATCCATGCCTACGGGTGCGCAGTAAAAGTGAAACTGGATACTTTTGTCCGCATGTTCCTCGCGCTTGGACCAGTCGGACATGACTTCGAGATTTCGGGCAACTACCTTGTTCGAAGCAGCGGCTTGGGCGAAATCTGAAGGTAAGTCCTTGGGATCCACGATCACATCAACGCCAGGGATTTCTCCTAGCTCCTTCAATTCTTTTGTTGTGAACGTGGCATGTTCAGGGCCTCGACGCCCTACGACATGTACCCGGCGAACGGCGCTGCGAGCGAGTGCATCAAGGACGTGTTGGGGAATATCGGTCAATTCCAGTTCAGACATCGGCTTTATCAGGATACGAGTCACATCTACAGCAACATTTCCCAGTCCAATTACCGCAACATCGCTTGCATAGGGCAAATACTCACCGAAATCGATCGCGTCCGGGTGCCCGGTGTACCAGCGAACGAATGCAGTGGCAGCAATACTCATTCTGTGATCTTCGCCTGGAATGCCTAATTCCCGGTCAAGGGAGGCCCCATAGGTGTAAACGACGGCGTCATAGTGCTCCTGCAACTCCTGTGCAGATACATCACGGCCGATCTTCACGTTCCCGCGAAAGCGAACTAATGGGTTCTCGAACGTTTCCGCCAATTTGTCCCGAACGGACCTGATCGAATAGTGGTCGGGGGCAACTCCATATCGAACTAGGCCAAAAGGTACGGGCAAATAATCGTAGACGTCCACTTCAACGTGGTATTCGGATGCAAGATGCTCGGCGGCATAAATGCCCGAAGGTCCAGCACCAATAACCGCGACTCTCATGAACGCCTCATTCCAGTTCGTGAACTAAACATCCTGCGGCATCAATAGTCCGGAGTGAACGTCGAAAATAGCGCCACCAACAACAATTGTTTTCGAAAGTAACGGGTAAGCGCGCACCCGCGTGACGTCAGCCTTCAATGCGCCCAGCTGGTCTGTGACAGTTCTGATCTCAATACCGCGAGAGTCAATGCCCGAAGCAGCAAAAATAGCCTCATGCACTTGCTCCTCCTCTCCAGATGCCATCCGGCAATTGGTGTGAGGCATCACGAGCACACGGTCAACACCCAGGAGGTGATTCGCTAAGACCAGGGTGCGCAGAACGTCCTCCGTCACCCTGGCTCCCGCATTGCGCAGAATCTTCACATCCCCTGGCTTCATGCCGAGAAGTGCCAGCGGATCAATCCGTGAATCCATGCACGTCACCACCGCCAGTCCCCTTCGGGCAACACCGGTGAGCTCGCTATTACTGAAATGCAGTGCGTATTCCTTATTAGCCTCGAGAACATCTGCGAAGTCGGTTTCAAACACATTCGCGTCATTCATCACGCATCAATCCTTTCTCGATCGAGGCCCTGGGCCCCAGACACAATGAATTCCTTTCGAGGGGCAACATCGCTGCCCATCAAGAGGTCAAAAATATCGAGAGCATTGTCCGCGTCCGAAAGAGTCATGCGCCGCAAAGTACGATGCGACGGGTCCATCGTGGTTTCTCGAAGTTGATGGGAGTCCATTTCTCCGAGCCCCTTGTAACGCTGAACGGGGTCTTTGACCCGCTTACCTTGTTTATCCGCTTGCGCTAATGCAGACTTCATTTCCTGATCAGAATATGTGTACATCACGTCATTGGCCTTGCTACCCGCATTCACTACTTCAATGCGATGCAACGGAGGGACTGCCGCGAATACGCGACCATCTTCGAGAAGGGGTCGCATGTAGCGATTGATCAGAGTAAGTAGCAGACACCGAATATGGGCCCCATCGACATCGGCATCAGACATTAAAATAATTTTTCCGTATCGGGCCTGGTCAAGGTCAAATGATCGACCCGAACCTGCACCGATCACCTGAATAATCGATGCACATTCAGTATTTTTCAACATGTCAGAGAGAGAAGATTTCTGAACGTTGAGGATTTTTCCTCGGATCGGCAGCAACGCTTGGTATTTTGAGTCTCGCGCCGACTTGGCGGTACCAAGGGCACTGTCACCTTCAACGATAAACAGCTCAGATTCGGCAACATCCGTGCTTCGGCAGTCAACGAGCTTGGCAGGCATCGAGGAGGATTCAAGGGCAGTCTTTCGGCGCTGAGTGTCGCGGTGGCTTCGAGCAGCCACTCGAGCCCGCATTGCATTAGCCACTTTTTCCGCGATTAATCGTGCGGTTGCCTTGTCACCGCGCGGTGGGGTCTTTAACCATTTCGTCATTTCCTTCGCAACTACGGCGGAGACGATTCGAGTTGCTGCAGGTGTCCCAAGAACTTCTTTGGTCTGACCCTCAAATTGCGGTTCAGCAAGTCGGACCGCGACAACAGCGGTCAATCCCTCACTGACGTCTTCCTTGGTCACACCGTCCTCGCTAGCCTTGAGGATTTTCGATTCTTTCAAATAGTCGTTAAAAACTTTTGTAAGGGCGCGCTCCAGTCCGATCACGTGAGTTCCTCCCTTGGGAGTTGCAATCACGTTAACAAAGGAACGAAGGGTTGATTCATACCCCGTGTTCCAAACCAAACCAATATCGACACCCAAGTCGCGTTGCACTTCTTGACTCGTCATATGGCCCTGATCATCAAGGACTGGGACGGTTTCGGCGAAGTGCCCCGTACCGGTGAGCCGAATAACACCGCCAATTTCTTCGCCGGTGCTGAGGTAGCTCGCGTATTCGGCGACTCCACCCTTGTGCACAAAGCTCTCTTGCCAAAGGTCATCGGGGTCGCGCATATCTGAGAGCCGCAGGGTGAGTCCTGGCACCAAAAAGGAACTTTGAAGTGCTCGATCGCGTAGTGCTGTGCGATCGTATTGAGCATCTTTAGTAAAGACTTCGTGGTCTGCCCACCATCGCACCGTTGTGCCGCTTTTGGTTCTTGGAGCCTTCCCCGTGATAGTGAGGCCGCTCTTTTTAGCGAAAGCTCCATGAGGGCCGTCCTCCTCGAAATTTCCGGGTACACCTCGCCGAAATGACATTGAGTGAATCTTGCCCCCGCGTGTCACGGACACATCAAGCCGTGATGACAACGCATTAACCACAGATGCACCGACGCCGTGAAGGCCACCCGAGGCGGCATATGAACCACCACCAAATTTTCCACCAGCGTGAAGCTTGGTCATAACAACCTCCACACCCGTGAGTTTGGTCCGCTTCTCAATGTCAATAGGGATCCCACGACCGTTGTCATGGACTTCGGCTGAGCCATCAGGGAGCAGGGTTACCGAGATTTCGGTACAAAATCCGGCTAAGGCTTCATCGACCCCATTGTCAACAATCTCCCAAAGGCAGTGCATCAAGCCTCTTGAGTCATTTGACCCGATATACATCCCGGGACGCTTGCGTACCGCCTCTAAGCCCTCAAGAACGGCGATATTCTTGGCTGTGTAATCCTGCTGGGAGACCGGCGAAGATTTGGGCGTGACCACTGCCCCAACCTAGTCGGGCGAGGACCCAGACCATGGGAATGACTCACGTCCGAGCATTTGTGCTCTCCGACTTCGCTATTGGCGAACCTCGGAGCGCCTTCTCACCATCAACGTCGTTTTCATGTTTAAATTACGCCATGTCCGCAACCAGCACTCAGACCCTGGCCCCAGCAACCCTCGCCACCACCGATCGTTGTGATCGTTGCGGGGCTCAGGCCTATGTCCTCGCCGAGCTTCCGGGAGGATCACAGTTGTTATTCTGCGGCCACCACTGGGGAACGCATCAGGCGGCCTTGCGACCAAAGTCAGTCAACATCGTTGATGAATTGCATCGCCTTAACGACGCTCCTTAACTAGCCTTCGTCACGCGGGTTAATCGAGATAATCCCGCAGCACCTGTGAACGACTTGGGTGGCGAAGTTTTGACATTGTTTTGCTTTCAATTTGTCTGATCCGTTCACGGGTCACTCCGTACACTTTGCCAATTTCATCAAGTGTCTTTGGTTGACCATCGGTGAGACCGAATCGCATTCGCACCACTCCAGCCTCCCGATCGCTTAATGTGTCCAGCACCGACTCGAGTTGTTCTTGCAAAAGAGTGAACGAAACTGCATCGCTGGGGACGATGGCTTCGGAGTCTTCGATCAGGTCGCCGAATTCGCTGTCACCTTCCTCACCCAGTGGCGTGTGCAGTGAAATCGGTTCGCGGCCGTACTTTTGGACCTCGACAACCTTTTCGGGTGTCATATCAAGTTCCATTGCCAATTCTTCAGGTGTTGGTTCGCGGCCTAGGTCCTGCAACATTTGACGTTGAACACGGGCGAGTTTGTTAATAACTTCCACCATGTGGACCGGGATTCGGATGGTTCGAGCCTGGTCGGCCATGGCCCTCGTGATCGCCTGACGAATCCACCATGTCGCATAGGTTGAGAACTTGTAACCCTTGGTGTAATCGAACTTTTCAACAGCCCGGATCAGACCGAGGTTTCCTTCCTGAATCAAGTCAAGGAAAAGCATCCCTCGACCCGTATAGCGCTTCGCAAGGGAGACGACCAGCCGTAGGTTTGCCTCGAGGAGATGGTTTTTTGCCCTTCGACCATCAGTTGCAATCCACTCCATGTCCAGGCGCTTCTTTTTATCCATCTTGGCGCCTTCATTGAGCATTTCTTCCGCAAAAAGCCCTGCTTCGATCCGCTTAGCCAGTTCAACTTCCATCTCAGCGTTAAGAAGTGGGACCTTGCCAATTTGCTTCAGATAGTCCTTGACCGGATCAGCGGTTGCACCAGCGACCGTAACAGTCTGAACCGGCTCATCCGTTTCATCAACATGCGAGATGGTGAAGGTCGCAGAGTCATCAGATGCCGTTGCTGGGTCCTCTTTCTCTGCATCGGCAAGATCCTTTTCAAGATCTAATTCTAAATCCTTCTCCAATTCAGCAGCGACTTTCAAGTCTGGTTCATCGGATAGGTCAATCTCAATAATCTCATCACCGATATCGATGACATCTATGAGTAATTCAGGATCAATTTCGTCTGATGACTTTGCGGGCTTAGCCGGTTTCGTGGACTTAGCAGCGATTTTCGCCGGTGCAGCCTTTTTTGCTGGCGCAACTTTCTTCGCGGACACAGCTTTCTTAGCAGGCGCAGCTTTTTTAGCGGACGTAGTTTTCTTAGCAGGCGCAGCTTTTTTAGCGGACGTAACCTTCTTAGCAGGCGCAGCTTTTTTCACAGGCGCAGCCTTTTTCGCAGCCGGGGATTTCGCGGCTACCTTCTTTTTCACTGCTGCGGGCTTTGCGGCGGTTTTCTTGGTGGTGGTCGTATTTTTCACTGTAGCTACCATGTGAGAGTGGGTGCCCTTTCGCCGATGACCCATAACAAGTGCCCGAGTCAAGCCTGTCGGCTTGTTCGGGCGCTCTATCTTCACATGCCGGTCAGCAATGTCCTACGCCGGGGCAATGTAAACGGGCTTTGGCTTGGCCAACCATGACTTTGATCGAACTCCTCTGAATCAGCTCGCGCTCGATCGCCGCGGACTCAAGGGAGTCAACGGTGAAATACCCCGTCCATCTGGTCACAACGTTGATGGACTTAACCCCAGAAGTCGAGAATATGTGTG
>CANMNM010000010.1 GCA_947499275.1 Actinomycetota bacterium
ACTCGTCGCTGCAGTCTGGGTTTTGCTCTATCACTCACAAGGCCAGCTAGACACAATCGGACTAATGGACATTCCGATCCTGCCGGACTTCATCCGCATTGGTCGACTCGGAGTGGACCTGTTCTTTGCACTCTCCGGCTTTATTTTGGCGCACACCTATCTCAATTCCCTAGGTGAACGCCTCAAAGCAAAGAAATCGGTCAGGTTTTGGTGGCTGCGCCTGGCCCGTATTTATCCGGTGCACTTGGTCATGCTCTTCGTTGCAGGATTTGCCCTCGTGGCTCAGTCAATCGTGACCGGTGGGGACATCAATCGCAGCTGGCTCAATCCATGGGATTTCATTAAAAATCTGTTGCTCATCCAAGAGTGGGGTTCAGATCCCCAAAGGGGTTGGAACTTTGTTGCCTGGTCCCTTTCAATGGAATGGCTCGCCTACCTGCTCTTCCCACTCATGGCACTTGTGCTCTGGCGGATGCATAAGCACCTGCCCACTTGGGCGCTCGGCTTTTTCTGGTTGCTCTCCCTTACCCCGCTGGTGATTTACGGACTGGGAACGAACGACCCGTATTACATGGATAGTTGGGGTTCCACCTACCGTGTTCTCACTGCATTTGTTGCAGGTGCGGTCTCCTATTTAATTGTTGAACGACTTCGCGAATCTGACCGCACAGCTTCAGTGTGTGACGTACTTGCATTCGTACTGCCAGCAGTGGTTGTTGCCGGCTCAGTGTTTCTCGCTTGGCTTCCCGCTGCTGCCGCACCAATTACGTCCACGGATCCAGATGCAGAACCACTGCCTCCCTACTTCCACCTGGTCTTAGTTCCCGTCCTGGTCGCTTGGATCGGTGTTCTTGCACTCTCCCGTCGAGGAATGTCTAATTGGCTCGCAACCAAAATCATGGTGTTCGGCGGATTTATTTCTTACTCGCTGTACATGACGCATCTTGTGTGGTTCGGTCTATGGCGAGCAGGGATGAATGCAATTGGGATCGATGGTGGCGTGCTCTACGCGCTGGCTGTGGTAATTCTTCTTGGAATGTCCTTTGTGATTGCTTACGCAATGTGGCGTTTTATTGAAGAACCTGCCCGAGTCAAAATGCGCAACTGGATTGGGGTCCGCCCAACACCAACGGAAGAAGCGGGTGAAGCGATTGTTGAATCGACCGATCCCAAGACGGCTAAACCAATTGACGTTCCAGATCGCGAATAATTTCGTCAGTGTCCACCGAAATTTCCGTGCCCAGTGACAACATGACAAATGCGGTGTCAATAGCTTGCCAATCCACTCCGACAATGCGCGCCCACGCTAGCCGGTAAAAGGCAAGTTGAGCTGGATCCAAATGCTCGGTCCCGCCCGTTTTCCAGTCAACAACGAGATATCGGCCATCCACTTCAAATACGGCATCGATGTAACCCGTGATGGATCGACCCGAAATGGTCAAAGTGAATTGCTGTTCAACAGCGGCCGGGGTCAACTGGGCAAATCGACTCGCTAAAAATGCCTCTTTGAGTTTGCGAGTAATGGTGCTGTCTTTAGCTCCAGAATCCAGTGCACCCTCGAGCTCATCCCAGTCAAAAAGGGTTTGCATTCCATAATAATTCTCGATAAACGCGTGAATTTCGGTGCCACGTGCAGCAACATAATTGGGTTTACGCGGCATGGGTCGCGCAAGTTCCACCGCGAAAACTTCCGGCTCACGCATTGCCCGCAACATGGAACTCGCACCTAAGCTTCTCGGCAATGACACCTTGCGAATGGGTGATTCCAACCGCGCACGTTCACTATTGACGGCAGTGAGTGACTGCACCCACAGGGCTGCTGTAGCTGACTCGGTCGGCGTTAAACCATCACCACCCACGTCATTGCTCACATATTCGGACTCCGCAATGAGTTGATTCACAATGCTTTGTGGAACTTCGGCTGGCCACGACAACTCTTGGGTATCTTGATCCCGTTCGGGGCGATCCCCCTCTGGCTGTGGGGCCCAAAACGGAATATGTGCGCTGGTGCCTGCAAGTAGATTGTGGGCCGCGGTGAGAAATGGGTGCGGACCATGTGGCTTCTTCCAATTCACCCCCCACCAACTTCCGCTCAATGTCAGCGAATCTTTGGCTCGAGTAAATGCGACATACGCCAACCGCTCATTGTCACGCTCTTTGAGCGCCTCAAAGTGTGCGAGATAATTCTTTTTGAAATCTGCCTCAGAGAGTTTGGTTAGCGTGTAATCGGGGAAGTTTGCAATCGGATCTGGTGCGTCTTGGCGCAGCGGCCATGGAGCCATAGTGGCTTCGCTACTCCAATTACTTCGCGCTCTTCCCCCCGGGAAAGCCCGATCACTGAGGTTGGGTAGGTACACGTGTGTGTACTCGAGACCCTTCGCCTTGTAAATCGTGATGAGTTGAACAGCACTTTTTTCAACTGGTTGTTCAAAATCAAGACTGATATCAAATCTTTCAATGTCATTAAGACGAGAGATAAAAGCCCCCAGGGATACCCTGCCGTCAATGTCGTTGAAGTCGGCTGCGAGATTGATGAGTTCATTGATGACAACCGCGTCATTTTCATTGAGTTGGGCCTGAATATCAATTCCGGACTTGCGAATCACTCGACCCATAAATTCCAAAAGAGGCTCTCCCGCATGGGAACGTAACGACCGAATTTGCTGCGCCATAGCGCCAAATCTTTCAATCGCACCGGTCGAGTAACGATCAAGTTCACCAAGATCAAAGAGTGCGTCAGAGAGGGACACGACATCTACTAAATCAATACCTTCAACCGCTGCCTCAAGAGCTTGTTCAATGTTTTCAGCATTGACTCGTCCTTGTGACTTGGCGAGCTCGCCCGCACGGGCACCCAACGCGGCCAAATCTCGTGCACCTATGCGCCACTTAACCCCACTAGCCCAACGCACAAAGGATGGATTAGCGGTTGGCTCGTGGATGATCTCCAGTATTGCCCGCAGATCCATGACGAGGGGTTGTGAAAGCAAACCGGCTGCTGAATGCAACTGCACGGGCACTCCGCGCTGTTGCAGAGCCTCGCGCATACGCAGCAGTGGATTCCCGGTTGCGGCCAAAACAGCAATATCTTCATCGAGTCCAGCAGCGCTTATTGCACCGTGTTGAATGGCAATCTGATCAGCCATCCAGTTCATTTCTTCGTCTGCAAAGTCAAAAAGTGCCAAAGTGACTTCACCCTGAATATCACGCGTGGGATCCAAGCGTTGAACTTTTGGGTGTTCGGCCCGCAAATTTTCCGAGATCAGATTCGCCAATTCAAGAATCTGCACACCCGAGCGTCGATTGGCCGACAAGGGGTAGTCAGAGGCAAATTCTTTGTCAACAGTTAGGAACTGTTGAGGGAACTTATTGATGTTATCAACACTGGCGCCCCGCCAACCATAAATTGCTTGGCATGGATCCCCGACCGCCGTTACGGGGAAGCCATCAGAAAATATTGTTTCTAAAAGAATTCGTTGACTAATCGACGTGTCCTGGTATTCATCGAGTAACGCAACAGAAAAACGTGACCGAATTTCCTTTGCCACGTGTGGGAATTCAATAACTATTTTATTGGCAAGCCTTACTTGATCAGAGAATTCAATGAGCTCACGTGAGTCTTTCAGTGCCCGCCAATCTTGTACCAGGCGTGAGAGGGCGATTCTTCTCGATGATGTTCGCGAGATCTTTCGCAGCGTATCATTTGAATTCGTCAGTCCGTTGATGAAGTTTAATACCTTCTGGTCGTACTCCATAACGGCCGTTGGCCCAATCGCAAGTTCGCTGAGTTCACTGTCGAGGGCTAATAAATCAGAAGTGATTTTTGCTGGACCTACAGTGATCCCGCTGAGATCTTGTTGGGTGTTGCACACAAGTCGATACGCCAATTGCTGGCGCGCACCATCGGTGAGTACATCGGAGCTGAAGTCCCGACCGAGAAGGGCTCCGAATTCTTTGACTATTCCGGATGCAAATGAGTTGTAGGTCAAAATGACGGGATCCCCACCCTCAGTGTCGAAGCTCTGGGGGTACAACCTCGCCAGGTCCGAGATTCGAGAGCGCGCCGAATCCAGTAATTGAGCGGTCGCTTTCGTGGTGAAAGTGAGACCCAGAACCTGTTCGGGTGTGACGTATCCGCTACCGATGAGAAAGGCGATCCGCGCTGACATAGATGTCGTTTTCCCCGATCCGGCGCCAGCCACCATGACGGCGGGTTCACGAGGGGCTTTGACCGCATTCAATTGCTGTTCGGAGAGGGCGAAACCAAGAATCTTTTTAAGATCTACGTCACTGAGTTCATTGTGTGAATTAGTTGTCATCGCTTTCTCCCTCCTCCACCACGCCACGGTTGAAAACATCTGTTGATGTGGTCGGGCACACGCTCTTATAGGAACAGTAACGACAGGAAGGATTCACTTTCGGTGTGAATGATTCAGTACGAATAATCTCTGCGGCTTCACCAAGTTTTACTTCAATCCACGTGGGCGATTGTGAAAAGTCAATGGCCTCTTGCGGTTGAATTTTTGGTTTCGAGGTATCAACTTTCAACTGGACGAGCGCTGCACCCATGGGGATCTCGTCTTGATTCTGGGCATCCGAATTCAGGTCTGGGTTTTGTTGGTCGCGGAGTAACAATTGATAGATCCCCAACTGACCGTTCTCCGCGATTTCGGCTTTCGTGGGTTGGGTGGCGACGTTTTTGAAGTCGATGGCGACAAGTCGTCCGTCAGTATCCATTTCCACCCGGTCCAAGATGCCGCTGAGCTCAATCTCTTCGCGCTCACCACTTGGCGTGACAACCGTGAGTTCAGTTTCGTATCTACCTTCAGCCTGCTTGAAAACTCGCGGTGAAAGATTGTGGTAATCAAGGAAAAGCTCAGCCGCTTTATAGGCCTTGGCCAATTCTGCTTCTGACTGCCATTGCGCTTCAAATGCCACGGCATGCCAGGAATCATTTATCAATTCGCGAATGTGCACTGGATCTTGGTCCAGTTCCTCTTTGGCAACAAACTCAGCGATTGCATGGACAATGCTTCCAAATGCCGTTGCTGATCCGCGAGAAACCTTGGCATTCACCTCTCGATCTAAGAACCATTTCAGCGGGCATTGCAACAGCGAGTCCAGTGAACTGCCTGACATGTGAATGGGTAAGTGAGCCGGCCGGACCGGGCGACTGGATTCCGTAAGGGGCGCTAATCCCCACCACGAGGGCGGCCCAACACTTGGCCCCATCTCGTGGAGCACATTTCCCGCGATGGATTTGAGTGATGGACTCGCCAGTGGATCTGCAAGTGTCGTTCGCAGACTTGCCGCAAGCCCCGACCAGCTTGAACGGTTTTTTGGGTAACCGCTCACAGAGTGGGGGGTTACCCCACCGGCGACAACATCGCGAATAAATCGGCTGGGCTGATCCCCACCTTCACTACCTTGGTCAATGCAGGTCAAGGTCAGTAGCACGCGTGCACGCGTACTGGCCACATAAAACAGGTTTCGTTCCTCCCGCAGGAGCGCAACCGGGTTTGTGCCGGGAACCGCGCGCCTCGGACCAATTTCTTCGGCTCGCAATAAACTCCCGCGGGATACGAGATTCGGCCAAATTCCTTCTTCGAGCCCAACGACCCACACGCGATCCCATTCGCGGCCCTTGCTCTGGTGAACGGTCATTACCTGAACAGCATCAGCGCGCAAGCCTCGCGCAGAAACCGGCTCAGCTGGCAAGTTCTGATACCGCAATTGATTCAGGAAGTTATCAATTCCAGCATTCGTTCGCTCGGAGAATCGAGTGGCCGTGTCAAAGAGTGCGATAATCGAATCAAGGTCGTGGTGCGCGCTTGCACTGTGAGCGAGAGCGGCTTGCTGCAGGCGTTGCGGCCAGCCGTGCGGGTGCTTTGGATCACCACTCCACGCGGTCCACAAAATATCGATGACCGGTTTGTGGTTCGCAATCTCACTGTGAATAAGTCTGATGAGGCCGGTTATTGCTTTTACCCGAGCACCCAACTCTCCAGGAATGTCATGTGCAGACCCAACTCCAACGATTAATTCCCGGATCAATTCCGATGAACTGACATTGGGTTGTGCGGTGCGCAAGACTCGACCAAGGCGACGGATCTCACTCGCATCAAATCCATAGATCGGTCCGGTCAACAGATCCGATACGTCCGAGGCGGTGCTCTGTTGCGGACGGGCGGCTAAGGAAATCAGACCAAGTAGGACCTGTACTGCCGGTTCATCTTTTAATGCAATTTCATCGGTTCCCACGACGACAGGAACACCTGCGCGATTCAGGGCCCGGGTGATCAGCGGAATGTCTGAGCGCGCCCGGCCGATAACGGCCATTGACCTCCAGGGAACGCTCTCAGTCATGTGGGCACTAAATATGTCTTCCGCTACGAATGCTGCGCGTGCGTTTCGGGAGGAGTATTTCTTGACAACCACCGAACCCGTGTCAACAAAAAAGTCTCCGTAACCAACTTGTGCCATAGCGCCCCCGGCAAAGGGTGCCGTGGCAGCAGCAGCAATTTCGGGTCCAAACCGCCAGCCACCATTAAGTTCATGAACTTTCGAATGTGAAAATTCCTGCGCAAACCCGGTAGCCATGTCAGTTTCTGATCCTCGGAAACCAAAAACACTCTCATGTGGATTACCAGCAGCGACGAGCACCTGAGCCTTCTGGGCGAGTGCGGAAAGGAGTTCGCGGTGTAGCGGGCCAACTTCTTGGTACTCATCCACGTATATATGCGTGATTCGTGAAATTACCGGTGATTGCGGTGCCAAGGAAATCGCTTCCAGCAGTAAAGAGTTGTAATCCATGACGTTCTCCAGAGCCATCACTTCAGCGTCATTGGATGCGATGTGGCCCGCAACCACCCATTCAGGCCGATCGAGTTGTTTACCCAATGCAATCAGATCTGCTCCACTTAAATGCAGTTCCTTCAGTCGGGCAATGACATTACGCACTTCCCGCGCAAAACTTTGAGTAGTGGCGGCGCTTCGAAGTGAGGCCGGCCATTGACTCGTTGCGCCAATATCCGATGAACCCGGTTGATCTGAGAGCAAACCTTTAATGAGGTCACGGATCCGGGCATCTTCTTCGGCACCGGAAAGCAGTTTGGGTAATTCCCGTGAATCGGGCTGAACTATTTCGGGGGCGCCCATCACGATTGAGTAGGCCAATGAGTGGAATGTACCGATATACGGGAGGACGGTGTTGTTCACCTGCCCAGCGAGCTTCTCGCGGAAGTCGCGAACGGCTAATTTCCCGTAGGTCAGAATCAAGATTTGGTTGGGTGAAACTCCCCCACGAAGAACTTTGGCGGTGGCAGCGAGCAGTGTTGTCGTTTTCCCTGAGCCGGCCGAACCGATGACCAGATTGCGTCCCGAATCGAGATTGACCACAGCATCCTGGGCAGCATTGGCCAATATCGCCTCTGGCGCGCTCAGATCTGTATCTAGTTCCCACCGCATGGTCTATGAATACCACGATTAGCTGACAAATCTGCCTGGCAAACCCCCGAAACGTTGAACGGGCATCTTGGGTTGGCCTATTGCAGAGTCGTATTGCATCGAAGGGGGAGGCCTGTGACACGATCACCCCGTGGCGCCCGAACCGGATTCAGGAATTGAGACACAGTTCACCATTGCTGGTCCCATTCCTTTTATTCCCCAAAATGCTGCCCCCAATGTCGGGAATGAACATGACTCCACCCATGCGGGGAGCCCTCTCGTCATCGATGACGGAGCCATCAAGAAAAGAATTCGTCGTCCACTTGATCTTGTTCGTTTCGTTGTGGCGCTTGCTTTGGCTGCCGGAACTATCGCACTTGGCTATTTCGCAACAAGTACAACCGCTGGCCTAGATACCGACATTGAAGGCGGTGTGGCCCTCCTTCCATCTCTGGTTGTGCTCGCTCTGAACATCGTTGGTGGTATCGGATCATTGGGTCTACCCATTGCGGGCTCTATCAACTTAATTGTGCGTCGGCGTTTTCGACAGCTTTTTGATGCCCTGGTGGCACTGTTCCTCGCTGTGACCGTGTTATCGGTTGTCGCAATCGTGATAGGTAATTTGGATAACACTCGACTACTTGTCGCCATGGCGGGTTCGACCAGCAGCACGAGTGGTTCTACCGCCCCCATCCTTGGCGGCATTCTGGCTTTCATCACTGTTGCGCGACTGATGGGTCGGCGCCCGTGGAATGTTCTCTCCAGTGTGGTCGTAGTGTCACTGATTTTGGTCACGGTGCTCAGTTCTGGGATTGCTCTTGCTGGAATTGGCTTTTCACTGGCGATCGGCTGGGCGATTGGTCTATTGACCCGTTACGCCCTTGGCACCACGACAACTCGGCCCAGTGGCGCTGCAGTTGCCGCGGCTTTAGAGCGTGGCGGTTATCCCGTCACCCAACTGCGGATCGACAACCTCACCAGCCGCGGACGCCGCTATTCGGCGACAACCAGAAATGGTGACACTCTGCGAATCAGTGTTCTTGACCGAGACCTTGAAGGCGCCGGATTGGTTAATGCTGCCTGGACAAGTCTTCGGTTGCGTGATGAACCGGGAAAAGGTGCATTCAACCTGCGTAAAGCAGTTGAACACTCTGCCTTGATCGCCTACGCCGCACAGGTCGCCGGCGTTCCCGCTCCCCGACTGTTACTCACTACCGAAGTTGGCCCAGATTCGGTCGCACTCGTCTTCCAACACATCCCTGGCACACCATTTGATGAGCTTGAAGACATCAGTGATGGCGAGTTGGATAATTCGTGGCGAGCCATCAGAACACTGCATGAACACCAAATGAGTCACCGAGCCTTGTCGGGTCGACACCTGCTACGCGGGGCCGATGATTCAACGTGGTTACTCGGCATGGATCAAGGATCAATTGCAGCAAGTGATGTAGCAATGCGTTTGGACCTTGCTGAATTATTGTGTTCATTGGCAATGCTGACATCGGTTGACCGCAGCGTTGATTCCGCACGGCGGGTGCTTGGCAGTGATGCGATAGCGCGGGCGCTTCCCGCACTGCAACCTGTTGCCCTTTCTTCCAGCACCCGCAAGGCACTACGTAAGCACAAAGGCATGATCGTTGCCCTGCGTGATGCAATCGTTGAATTGCGACCCGATGCCGACACGGAACAAATCCAATTCCAACGGATTAAACCTCGAACCCTGGTCATGATCGTGGTGGGAACAATCGCCGGTTATGTCTTACTTTCCCAACTCACCTCGGTTGACCTTGCGACTCTGTTTAGCACCGCTCAATGGTCATGGGTGGCTGCGGCACTTGGATTCAGTTTGATTACCTATGCGGGTGCGGCCTGGTCGCTCTCCGGCTTTGTCCCCGAGAGGTTGTCATTCGGAAAAACTGTTTTGGCTCAGGTTGCCGGCGATTTCGCCACGTTAGTTTCACCGCCAACATTGGGCGCGATCGCAATCAATGTGCGTTTCCTCCAAAAATCTGGACTGCACCCAGCACTTGCCGCGGCCAGTGTCGGCGTCTCCCAGGTCGCTGCCTTCGCGACTCATATTCTCCTATTGCTCGCATTTGGTATTGCCGCAGGAACTCAAGCAGATTTCACATTTGATCCCCCCGTTTGGGCGGTAGTCGGTGTGACTGCAGTTGCCGTAATCCTTTTGGCACTGCTGGCCGTGCCGGCCGTTCGACGTGAGATTAGTAAAAGAATCGGTCCGCTTATCAAAGAAGTGATCCCCCGGCTCGTAACGATTGCTCAGCGACCAACCAAATTACTTGAAGGCATCGGTGGAATTCTTCTTCTCAATATTGCCTATATTGCCGTGCTCTATTCCTGCGTTACTGCTTTTGACGGCAATTTGAGTATCGCGGTTGTCGCGGTCGTCTACCTCGCCGGTGCGACAATCGGTCAAGCGGCTCCCACTCCCGGTGGCCTCGGTGCGGTTGAAGCGGCCCTTGCGGCGGGCCTCACCGCAGCTGGCCTAGACGCCGGTTTGGCGGTATCTGCCGTGTTGCTATTCCGCTTGGTGACATTCTGGTTGCCCACCATTCCCGGCTACTGGTCCTTCACTTATCTCACTAAAAGGAACTTGCTTTAATCATCGAGTGTTGAGCGAGCCACCCAGTCGAGGTAACCGCCGCCGTAATGCTTAACACCAGACATCCCTTGCGCTACGAGTTGACGTAACAAATATTCGGACCTGACTCCTGCTTGGCAATACAAAATTATGTTCCCCGACAGTGCGTCCGATTCAAATGTGGACAGGGGCAGGTTGATCGCACCAGGAATGTAGCCATGGAAGAGTTCGTATTCCTCGCGAATGTCAACCAAGGTGAATTCAGTTTCACCACGTTCACGCAAGCGCAAAAGTTCAACCAATTGCTGCCAGGTCACCGTGTCCGCGCTCATCCGGGTTGGGACGGGGTCCATGCCCGGACCATGGTATTCCCATTCAATCCATTTGGCCTGGTAATCGCCCATGCCACCATATCTGCAGCTTGTTCAAATGCCACTTGGTCACTTGCTTCAAAACCCAAGTCCACACTGGACTGATCCTTAAAGAGTCGATGCGCGACGGGGTTGACTAAATCCGGGACCGAAGCGCGTGGGGAACTCACCCCCCTAGGCTAGCCATGAAAAGTAATTCAGGGATGAAGGAGTTGAGTTTTACGTGCCCACAAAGTTTGAGTACACCCAAAATTTCACGGGCAGTCCATCCGATGTTTTTTCGGTGCTTTCCCAAGAGGCCTTTATCGTGGAGAAATGCCAGGCAACCGGTTCACTCTCAACCCAGGTGACGGTAAATCAGGACAGCGATAGTCAGGTCCAAACCCTGACCAGTGTCCGAGTTTTGCCCGCGGACTTGCCAGCCCCTGCCAAATCACTCGTTGGAGACACCATCACGGTCACTGAGACCCAGGTGTGGAGCGCGCCGGGTCCTGACGGTGGTCGAAGCGCATCAGTCACCGTTGAATTCTCCGGCCCCATGGGCTTTACCGGAACCCTGGAACTCACCCCAACCCAAGCGGGGAATTCAACAATCACGAGTCGCGGCACATTCACTGCCAATGTTCCATTTATCGGCGGAAAAATCGAGAAAGTGGCCGCTGAACAAACCCAGCGCTATCTCTCTGCCGAAGAGCGCGTCGCAGGTGAGTGGCTCGCGCGCTGACAACTCACGTGGTTAGACGGTTTGCTTAGTCCAGGTCAACGGGCTCGTACGCATGGACGTTTGCAAGACCAGTTTCCTGCGAGTTGAATCCATCAGGTTGGTTCCGATCGCGGTTAAGTCCTCAGCCGTCGGAGTGGCAACGAAGACTTGAGCGCCACCCGCTTCAACGGCAGCAATTTCACCTGCCGCTGTTCGAGCAACGACGCCCCGCCATTGCCGCTCTAATTTAGCGGTGAGACTTTTCGGATTATCTGATTCAGTGATCGACATTGGGGCGATTACATACACCTCGTCATAGCCCTCGTGACTCACAACATCAATGCTGGTTGCCGAAACCGCTCCACCGTCGACATAGGTTCGATCACCGATTTTTATCGGTGAATACCACCCTGGGATTGCACAGCTCGCCATTACTGCCTCAGATAGTGAGGCATGGGGGGCGCCTGCCCTGCCAAACACAACTCTCTTACCGCTGTCGTAGTCCATCGCAACAATCCACACGGCTGGGTAGTTACCGGTGGCGTGTTTCCCAACTTGGGCCCACTCACCCAATGGCGAAACCGCGTCAATCAAGTGCCCAACTCGCTCTAGGCTCTTACCGCCCGGTGGCAGCAATCCCGAAAGCATTGCCGTGAGGGGAAGTTCCCCTAGGTTGAGCAAACCGGAGCCAACCAATTTTGGCGAACCCGGCCTCAAAATTCGTGGCCACCCTGGGCGTGATCCTCCCGTTGCGCGGACGGGGTTCCATTCGTAACCTGCGAGCGGACCCGTTGTCACCTTTTCGTCCCCGTACTCTTGACGAAGCTCACCGGTGCTGACCCCACTTGCAATGAGCGCGGCCAAAACAGACCCGGCTGAAGTGCCCACGATTAATTCACATTCACGCGCAGCAATACCGAGTTCGGCTTCTAGTGCACTCAATGCACCAACAGCCCATGTTCCACCCAGTACACCTCCACCACCAATGACGATTGCGCGGCGGGGCATCAGGAGGCAACCACCCGAAGGTGTTTCTCGCCGGTGGGTCCTGGTGAACTGGCCCGTTGTTCAATTGAAGCACGCAAACCAATGATCGACTCGCGGATGCTTGTTGCGATGACATCAAGATCTTCGAGTGCATCACGATCTGCCATGAGCCCGATGTACAGACCACCGTTGTAACTCGTCAGCCCAATGCTCAAAGCCTGGCCGGGTACCAACGGAACACAGGGGTACGAGGCCAGCATTTCTGATCCTGCGGCATAAAGCGCGTGTTGTGGCCCTGGAACATTGGTAATAGTTACGTCATATGCACGTCGCGTGAGCGTTGATGCCATTCGTGCACCGAGTGCATGAACTGAAGCTGGTCCGAACCCTGCGATGTCGATGATCGCGCGGGCGCCAAGAAACTCACCGGTAGGGTCAAGATCAGACATTTGTTCAACAACATTGAGCAGCCGGTCAACCGGTTCGAACTGCGCTACCGGCAATTCAATTACATAGGCATTAACTGCGCCGCCTAGCGTTGGTTGCTCAACTCGTGAGTCAAGGGAGACGGGAACCAGCGCATTGAATCTTTCCTGACCACTTGGCATTCCATCGCGCCTGATCAACCAACTCCGAAGAGCACCTGTAAGAACGGTCAAAATTATGTCATTGACGCTAATACTCTGAGTCGTTAACGCAGCCGCGGATCTACGAATTTCCCGCAATTCCTGCAAATCCACATCGACTGAAACGAACCGGCGCTGTGCACCAATCTTGGCCTTCAAGGGCGATCGGGTTCGAAAGCGAGCTAAAGAAACAAGGTCATTCATTGCCGATTGAGCGGCACCTACCGCGCTACCAACAACAGCCTGCGTTCCTGCCACAACTTCACTGGTAGTGCTCACCGCAAGTTCAATCGCTGCAGTGGGGTGGGTGAAGACTTCGGTAAATGCCGCACTTATCAATTCAATACCCGATGGCTCCACTGCTGGGCGCCATGAGCTCGGTGGACCAAAAGTTACCTGCGATTCGCTGTCAAAGATCACCTGAGAAATGTCAAGGGCCGCGAGTCCGTCAACAAGTGCTTCATGACTTTTGGTGACAATTGCGAATCGTCCACCGGAGAGTCCTTCAATCAAATACATTTCCCATAAGGGTCTGGTTCTATCCAGTGGGCGACTCATCAATCGTGCTACCAACTCGTCAAGTTGGTCCCGGCTTCCTGGCTTGGGCAACGCGGATCGCCTGACGTGATAGGAGACATCAAATGAGGTGTCATCGACCCAGACAGGTCGAAACATGCCAAGTGGGATGTCCTTGACCCGCTGACGGTATCTAGGCACAAATGCCAATCGGGCTTTGATCAATTTGACCAAAGTTTCATGATCAAAGCCGGTGTCCGGGGCGGTAAAAATGGACACACTCCCAATGTTCATAGGGGTTTCAGAGCTCTCGATATAGAGAAATGATGCGTCAAGACTGCTCAACCGCTCCATCCCTTAAAGCCCCTTCCTCGCGCCGTAAAACCTCGGTCAAACTGCCCAAGGTGTGTATTCGGACATGGTAGTGGCAGAATGTCTAAGTGCCTCTTCCCACATGGGTTCGCTTTGTTCGCGCCTCCGTAATCATCCCGATTCTTGGCATTTCCCTGCTCGCTGGTCTTCTCATTGGTTTTCTGGCAACTTCGGACTCCCCCAGCGCAACCGCTCAACCGGTCACGGCCAGCGAAATCGTGGTTGAATCCACTGCGACACCTACACCGACGCCCACTCCGACTCCTACTGCGACACCTACTCCGACGCCCACTCTGACTCCTACCGCGAAGCCAATCAAGCCCAAGAAACCAAAGCCCGCAACCCGCGAACGTAAAGCCAAAAATGTCCCAGAACGTCCACTTGATGACAACACCGGACGCCGAATTGTCTATGACAAGGCATTGATGACCGTGTGGGTCATGGACGAATTTAATGAAGTCGTCTATCGCTTCCCCGTGGTAGGACGCTGGGATCGCCCGGTAATGGGGAAGTACAAAATTTATTCGCAGTCACAGCACAGTGGTAATCCCAATTCCAAAGTGACCTTTGATCACATGACGCGATTCGCTTATGGGATGGATGGCAAAACCCCTATTGGTTTTCATAGCATTCCCGAGTACTACAACGGGGAAATGATGCATTCAACAGACCAGTTGGGACTACCCGTTGCGACCGGCGGTTGCATCCGAATGGATGCAAGAGACGCTAAGAAGCTCTACAAGTGGGCTGAACTTGGTGACACGGTCTACGTCCTTCCTTCCCCGTAGAGACGCATCAGCACATTCACCAATTGCCTTTACCAATGCCCCGCGTGAGTTCAGCTCTCCCAACGTGCTCGCTTTTTTGACCATGTCGGTCGCGATCGGGTCGGTGGGTAAGTAGCGAACTTCAAGCTCAGGATCAAGTGCAGCACAGATCGCCCCTAATTCCCGTTGAATCTCATGCGCGTCTGATTTGTGAACCATGTTTACAACAACGCATCTGCGTGCACTGGTAAATAGCGAACTATGAGTGCTGTAGGCATTAGCGAGCCTTTGCGCACCTATTGCATCAGCCCTGGTCACTACAAACACTTGATCCGAATTCTCCAAGACCGTACGCGTCACCACCGCTCGCCGAGGTACCAAAGTCGGCGCCAAATTGATCCCGAGTTCGCCGTCAATTTCATCAAGGCCTGCTCCAAGATCGATCACGACGTGATCGAAATACTCACGTGCTCGGTCAACAATTTTTTCCATGGCTCCGGCCCGAACTTCGGGCCACCGCGAAGGGTCAGAAAGACCCGTCATTACCCAGAAATTGGGCGCAATCACCCTCACGCAGTTTGCTAACGACCGCGAGTCCAATGCATTCGCCTCGGCATAACGTGCTGCAACAACGATTCCACTGACGTCCTCTTCGATCCCCAGTGTCAGCGCAACTGATGGAGCCATGGTGTCCGCATCGATGAGTAGTACGCGGGCCCCACGCTTTCCCAGAGCTTCGGCGAACCCAATGGCAAACGTGGTGCGTCCGTGTGAGCCGGGTGACCCCCAACATGCGCTCACCTGGCCGGCATTATCGGCATACTCGACACTCTCAGAATTGTGTCGTGTCCTCTTTTCTTGCACCCCAACGCTGACGGACAGGTCCTGCCGCAGGTCTGAAACCAGATCAAAACCAGCATGATCAGCGCGCAAAATTCGATGTGCATTCCACGACCGCGCAAGTGCTTCCTCATGATCATCAAATGCAATGACAGCGACCGATGCCACCTGTTGTGTGAGAATGGCAAAAATCTCACTACTCATGCGTGGAAGTTGCGCACCCACTAATACATGGGTTCCGGGAACCACGGCACACACCGAGAGAAGCT
>CANMNM010000011.1 GCA_947499275.1 Actinomycetota bacterium
AGAGCACTCAGGTCACTTCTACTTCCGCGACTTTTGGCGGGCGGACTCAGGCATGCTCGCGGCGCTGCATTGCATCGCGGCGTTGGGTGAAACGACGCCGGGAGCAGCATTCTCAACCCTGATGACTCCATTTAATCGTTATGAGGCAAGTGGTGAAATAAATACGCGCGTTGACAATCAAGCGCGTGTTATCTCGGCGATCAAGTCCAGGTATTCGCAACATGACCTCGATGAACTCGATGGTCTCACGGTGTCTTCGGACGCGTGGTGGTTCAACGTACGAGCGAGCAACACCGAGCCGCTTCTACGCCTCAATGTGGAAGCACGTGATCTTACCCAGATGCAGCAACTCAGAGATACAGTTCTGCAACTCATGAATGAACCAGAGGAACCCGTTTCCACAGTTCCATTAGGCATTTCGCCCGAATTGTGGGATGTCCTTGCCTGTCCATGTCCGGCCCACGGCAAACTCATTCCAAGTCCTGATTTGCAGATTCCTGAACTCGTTTGCCATGTGTGCAGCGCTCACTTCCCGGTGCGCGACGGAATCCCGGTCATGCTCCTGCCATGAACGAGCGAAATATATGTGCGACATGCAGGTAATTTTATGCAGGTAATTACAGGCGCACTCAAAAATTATGAGTGGGGCATCCCCGGGGGTCTCGCGCTTTGGCTGAACCCCCTTGACGGCAACCAGACCCTCGAGTCCCAAGCAGAGCTTTGGTTTGGAGTGCACCCCAGCGGGGCATCGAGAATTGTTGATTCAGAACTGAACTTAGGACAGGTCCTGAATCGAGATGAAGTTCCCGTTCTGGTAAAAATCTTGGCGGCGGCCAAACCGCTGTCGGTTCAGGTGCACCCGCATCGGGAGCTCGCACACGAGGGTTTCACCGAACTCAACGACACGCAGCGCTTTGCCGGTGCATTTGCTGACCCGTATGAAAAAACCGAACTCTTTTATGCATTGACGCCATTTACGGCTTTCTGCGGTTGGCGCCCATTGGAAGCGGTCCTGCAAGTCTTTGCGGAACTTTCCCTTGACCTTCCGCAGGGTTATTCTCCTAACGCCGCGAATGCGCGCCGCGAATTATTCGAATACGTTGTTGCCAACACATTCTCACGTGAAATGCTTGATGCAATCCCTCAGGCTGTTCAGGGGGCTGGGCTTTCACCGATTGAAGTTGCCGCCTACGCAACCGTCGCTGAGGAATACCCCGGGGATCAAGGTGCACTGCTCGCTGTTTTTCTGCAACCGATCTCATTAGCACCGGGCGAGAGCGTTTACATTCCCGCAGGCCTTCCCCACAGTTATATTGCGGGAACGGGCATTGAGGTTATGACTTCCTCGGACAACGTCCTGCGACTTGGACTCACCCCCAAACCGATTTATCCCGAATTGGCATTGCGCGCACTTGATTGCGAGGCTTTGCTGCCACCTGTAACCGATGCGCCATTTAGTGTCGAAGTTTTTGGGAATGAGTCCAGGCTTCCCACAGACATCGATGTACCTACCGGTGAATTTCGTTTAGTTTTATGTCTCGAGGGCACGGCGCAGGTCCTTGGCACCACCCTCGTTCCCGGACAAGCTGCACTTTTAACCGCTGTTGAACCGACAGTCGCGATCTCGGTTGCCGGCCGTTGCGCAATCATTAAGATGAAGAGATGAGCACCGAGGGTGGCATTAAGGCCATTGTCGCGGCGCTGGTGGCAAATATTGGAATTGCGATAAGTAAATTTGTGGCTTTCGCTTTGACAGGCTCTTCTTCGATGCTCTCAGAAGCGATCCACAGTGTTGCTGACGCGGGAAACCAAATCTTGTTGTTAGTCGGAAATAAGCGCTCAAAAAAGCAGGCAAATGAAAGCCATCCATTTGGTTACGGCAGACGACGCTACGTCTATGGATTCATTGTGGCAATTGTTCTGTTTCTCGTCGGTGGATTGTTTTCACTCTATGAAGGAATTCACAAGTGGCAGCAACCCGAACCACTCAATGATTGGTGGATCGCTGTCGTTGTATTGGTGATCGCGATCGGACTTGAATGCTACTCATTTCGAACCGCATTACGCGAAGCGAATAAATCGCGCGGAAAGCGTTCACTTTTCAGTTTTGTGAAGGACTCTCGCCAACCTGAGCTCCCGGTCATTCTGTTGGAAGACGCTGGCGCCCTCGTTGGTCTTGTCCTAGCCCTTCTCGGTGTTAGCGCGGCGGTGATCACGGGGAACGGCCGATTCGATGCCCTAGGAGCAATGGGGATTGGCACGCTACTGCTCGTGATCGCGATCTTCCTTGCAATTGAAATGACCGCGATGCTCGTTGGTGAGAGCGCCTTACCTGAGGAAGTAGCAGCGATTCGCAAGGCACTTGAAGATTCCCCCGGTGTAAAGCGAGTCATTCACCTACGCACATTGCATGTAGGTCCTGATGAACTGCTGGTTGCTGCCAAGATTGCGATCCATGAATCTGATACCGGCGCTCAAATTGCGCGGGCGATCAATGACGCTGAAGTGTCTTTGCGCAGTGCCGTGCCCAGCGCAAAGTACATTTTCTTGGAACCCGACCTTGATCGTGGCCTTGATGCCGGCAGTGCCGCGCCCGGCCTCGATGTAGCGGGCCCCAACGACTAAAAGGTGTCGTGAGGGGATTTTCGGCCCGGATTGGGGTGTGCCGACGTGCGAATAAGTGGATATCTGGCAGAATAGAACAAGCCACGCAGCCGGAGCCCTGGAATTTGTTGTGGAAATCCAATTATCGAGCATCTACTTTGCTTTCGCCATGTACCAAGCACCAAGCACCATGCACCAAGCAGAAGGCGTGAAAAGTAGGCGCTCAATATCCGCACTAAAAAAGGAGCTTCAATGGCAAACGCCACAACCGGTCAAGGAAGTGTTTTCAAGGCCGATGGAACCCCAGATTTTAAGGTCGCCGACCTAAATCTTGCTGAATTTGGACGCGATGAAATCCGTCTCGCCGAGCACGAAATGCCAGGCCTGATGGCCATGCGTGAAAAGTTTGGCACCACGAAGCCACTTTCGGGCGCACGGATCACCGGTTCACTGCACATGACTATTCAAACCGCCGTGTTGATCGAAACGCTGGTTGAATTGGGCGCAGACGTCCGTTGGGCATCGTGCAATATCTTCTCTACCCAGGATCATTCAGCCGCAGCGGTTGTTGTTGGCCCCAATGGCACCGTCGACAGTCCATCGGGTGTTCCTGTGTACGCATGGAAGGGCGAGTCCCTCCCCGAGTACTGGTGGTGCACTGAGCAGATCCTGATGTGGCCAGATGGCAAGGGACCAAACATGATCCTTGATGACGGTGGAGATGCAACTCTGCTCGTGCATAAGGGAACAGAATTCGAAGCTGCAGGTGTTGTTCCTAAGCCTGATGAAAACACATCCGAGGAGTACACGGTTGTGCTGGAAACACTGGCTCGCACCCTCACCGAAGATTCACAGCGTTGGACAAATGTTGGTGCTGGAATCATTGGCGTCACTGAAGAAACCACAACAGGTGTTCACCGCCTCTACGAGATGTTCCGCGAAGGTTCATTGCTGTTCCCCGCAATCAACGTCAATGACTCTGTCACCAAGAGCAAGTTCGACAATAAGTATGGCTGTCGCCACTCCCTCGTTGACGGAATCAACCGGGCAACCGACGTACTCATCGGCGGCAAGGTTGCCCTCATCGCAGGATACGGAGATGTCGGCAAAGGCTCAGCAGATTCACTTCGCGGACAGGGCGCACGCGTCATTGTCACCGAAGTTGATCCCATTTGCGCCATGCAGGCTGCCATGGACGGTTACCAGGTTGCAACGATTGAAGATGTCATTGACAAGGTTGACATCTTTATCACGGCAACGGGTTGCTTCGACGTCATCACGGCGGAGCACATGTCCCAGATGAAGCACCAAGCCATTGTCGGCAACATTGGTCACTTCGACAACGAGATCGACATCGTGGGTCTGGCTAAGTTCCCCGGAATCAAGCGCAAGACAATCAAGCCACAGGTTGACGAATGGACATTCCCCGATGGTCACTCGATCATCATGCTTTCCGAAGGTCGCTTGCTCAACCTCGGAAATGCGACAGGGCACCCATCCTTCGTCATGAGTAACTCATTCACCAACCAGGTACTGGCTCAGATCGAGTTGTTTACCAAGCGTGATGAGTACGCACTCGGCGTCCATGTGCTACCAAAGCACCTCGACGAAATGGTTGCTCGCTTGCACCTTGACGCACTGGGTGTGCACCTCACTGAGCTGTCTAAGCCACAGGCCGAGTACCTCGGACTTGATGTAGCCGGCCCTTATAAGCCAGAGACTTACCGCTACTAGAAAAACCAGCATTACCTGCATCGTGATGCGGGGTGGGTACTCCTGCGTGAGTATTTGCCCCGCATTTGCATTTCTGGCATGTCCGGCCTTGTGGGTGCGGTGCGAGGGTGACAACATAGGGGGATGAGCAATATGGGTGCAGGTTCGCGCGCTGACTCTGGAGCACGTGGGAAGGTCTTGGTCGTCGATGACGACTTGGCTTTGGCTGAGATGCTCGGGATCGTATTACGTGGAGAAGGCTTCGAACCCATCTTTTGTTCCAATGGATCTGAAGCATTGCGAGTCTTTCGTGAGAGTCGGCCTGACATCGTGCTTCTGGACTTAATGCTCCCTGGCAAAGATGGCGTTGATGTGTGTCGGCTCATTCGTGCGGAGTCGGGAACTCCTATTGTCATGTTGACAGCGAAAAGTGACACGGTTGATGTCGTGGTGGGTTTAGAAGCCGGCGCTGATGACTACATCGTTAAACCATTCAAACCTAAGGAACTGGTTGCGCGTATTCGTGCCAGGATCCGAAGAAATGAAGAGCCAGCCATAGCAGGATTACAGATCGGCGATTTGAAGATCGATGTCACGGGGCATTCTGTGCGACGGGGGGAGGAGAACCTTTCTTTGACACCACTTGAATTCGACCTGCTGCTTTGCCTTGCCCGTAAACCGGGTCAAGTCTTCACGCGAGAGGCTCTGCTCGAGGAGGTCTGGGGGTACCGACACTCTGCCGACACCCGACTCGTCAATGTCCACGTTCAGCGGCTACGCGCGAAGATCGAACATGATCCAGAACGCCCCGATATTGTTTTGACGGTTCGCGGTGTGGGCTACAAAGCTGGCCCTCTCTAGCGTGATTTCACGACCGTGAGAATTTTCCATTCGCTAATGGCCCCCTTTCGAGCGGGCAGGAAGATTTGGCGTCGTTCCCTACTTTTTCGAGTCACAGCATCGACTTTGGTCTTGAGTGCCATAGTCGTGGCAATCCTGGGTTTTTCGCTTCTATCGCGGGTAACAACCGGGCTCCTGGATTCCAAGGATCGTTCGGCAATTAGTGAGGCGACATCGGGATTAGGTGAGGCACAACGATTGCTTGATGCAGCCAACACCGGTCCGGCGACTCCGTCAGCAGCGCGGCTGGTCGACAGCGTGATTGCAACATTGGGGGCGCGCTCTGGATCGCCCTCTGCATTTGATGTCCTGTTACTTGCAACTGATGCAAACACGAACGCACCTGAGCGTGGGACAAACTTGGTTGCCGTTTCGAGTATCCCCGATGAATTGCGAGGATCAGTTGCTTCAACAAAGCGACAGTCGTGGACCTATGCACCCATTGTCTTCTTGGATGGCAGGAGCGCGCCAGGTTTAATAGTCGGTGCACCACTTACCGTTCCAACGGTTGGACCTTATGAGTTGTATTACCTGTTCAACCTTGATCAGGAACAAGAGACTCTTGACCTCGTCTCGAGCGCCGTTTTGGGTACAGGAATTGTCCTAGTGATCTTGGTAGCCGGGGTAACCTGGCTGGTTACCCGACAAGTCGTAGTCCCGGTGCGCGAGGCAGCGCGCATTGCCAGGCGCTTTTCTTCCGGTAAATTGAATGAACGCATGCAGGTGAAAAAAGAGGATGACCTTGCACAACTGGCGACCTCATTTAATGATATGGCAAAGAATTTGGCCACTCAGATTCGCCAGTTGGAACAACTATCACTTCTGCAGCAGAGATTCGTCTCCGATGTATCCCATGAACTACGCACACCCTTAACGACCATCCGCATGGCAGCAGACGTCATGTATGAGGATCGTGGTGCATTCGATTCATCCAATGCGCGATCGGTGGAGTTACTCCAAGAGCAGCTTGACCGGTTCGAGTTGTTGCTTGTAGACCTGCTAGAAATTTCTCGCTTTGATGCCGGGGCCGCAGTCCTTGAAAGAGATCGAACAGATCTTGTACCCATGATCGAGCGAATAATTCACGCAACCGAGCTACTCGCCGAGCGAAACTCCCTCAGAGTGCGATTTGCCGCCTATGAGCGTCCAGCATTTGTTGAGTGTGATCCGCGCAGAATTGACCGAGTGATCCGCAATCTTGTGGACAATGCAATTGAGCATGCCAATGGAACCGACGTGGTCATAGAAATTGGTGGCAATGCCGAGGCGGTCGCAATTACGGTCCGTGATTTCGGTGTAGGTCTTATGCCCGGTGAAGCTAGCTTGGTGTTCAGTCGATTCTGGCGAGCAGACAAGGCGCGGGCGCGAACAACCGGAGGAACTGGTTTGGGGCTTGCTATCTCGTTAGAAGATGTCCGACTTCACAGTGGTTGGCTTGAGGCTGCCGGCGAACCCGGTGCCGGGGCTTGTTTTCGGTTAACTTTGCCACGGGTTGCGGGGGAGGCATTTATTTCCTCGCCCCTCTCGATGGTTGAAGGATTCACCGACAGCGTGATTTCGGGTGGTGAAACGGGTGAGGAAGAACTTGTCCCGCGAACTGAATTAGCAGACTCAGCTGACTTAGCTGATCTGACAACTCGAGCCCGAGACCCCCTTGACACCGCTCCATGGCAAAGGAGAAGTCCGTGATGCGCAGAATTCTCCTTTTCGTGGTGGTAAGTGTGTTGCTCAGCGGTTGCGGGATGGCGCCAGGTTCCTTCGTGGCGCAGGTCCCAACGGAAGGACCCATCGAGCAAGGCCAACTTGTCTCCAACACGAGTGCCAATCAATTCATCCGAGTAATTGCAAGGCCGCCGCGTGATGGCATGACACCGACCGAAATCGTGCAAGGCTTCCTGGAGTCCTCAGCCTCATTTGACAATAATCACGCGGTTGCTCGCAGCTATCTGACCCCTGAGGCTGCGGGGGATTGGGATCCAAGCTCGGGAGTAGTCGTTTATGACGGAGTCCCAACCCTCGTCGAAGCGGGTGCCGCCGTGTTGTTTAGCACCACACTCAATGGACGCATTTCAAGTATTGGCCGATACACGGTTGAAGACCCGGGTACCCAGTTGCAGCAGAGTTTTTTCCTTGCTCAAAGAGATGGCCAGTGGCGGATCAATCTTGCCCCAGATGGGTTGCTGCTCTCGAATTTTGACGTTAGCCGCGCCTATCGAAGTTTCCCCCTGTACTTCTTTAATCCAAGTTTTCAGACTCTGGTCCCTGATGCCAGGCTCATCCCGGTCATTGGCCCTGCCTTAGGAACAACTCTGATTCAGCGTCTCATTGCCGGTCCGAATCAATGGCTGCGTCCGGTGGTAAGGACTGGATTTCCCACAGGTGTTGAGCTGGCAGTTGACGCCGTACCTATTGAGAACGGGATAGCGCGGGTAAACCTCACTGCCAGTGTGGCGTTGGCGAATGACGCTGCGCGTGTTGCCTTATCGCAGCAGATTGTGTGGACTTTGAGGCAATTACCCGAGGTGCAATTCATTGAAATCCTGGTGAATGGAACACCCCTGAGTGTTCCGGGGACCGCGTCGCCACAATCACGGGACGCGTGGCCAGAAGTGAATCCAAATGGCTTACCGGCTGACGCCGCTGGCTACGCGTCGACGGATGCAGGTGTAGTGCGACTGACTTCCTCGAGAAATATTTCAGTACCCGGTGACTTTGGGGCACTGCAAGAGAGCCCCATAACGAAATTCGCAGTTTCCAACAATGGAAAGAGAGTAATTGCATCCACTCCGAGTGGCGAACTCTTGTGGGGCAGCCTTCTCATCGGCTCCGCATTTGAATCCGTAACTCCTACAGCAGATGCTCTAGTGGGAGCGCAGTCGCTTGCATTTGATGGAGACACTACTGCCTGGATTGTCACTGACCGAGGCATTGCGCAGACATTGCTACCAACCGGCGAAACATATGAAATCGAAATTATTGGTCTTGACCAAGGTGATTTCGTGCAATCAGTCATCCCATCACGTGATGGCACTCGCGCGGCGATGATTGTTTCCACCGCGACGGGTTTTGTGCTGCTGCTTGCGCAAGTGAGTCGACCAACTCCTGCAAATGTAACTCGAATCCAATTGCTTAAGCCGATGAGAGTCGAGTCCAAATTAAGTGCTGTAACCGCACTCGCTTGGTCAAGTGCCAATACGATTTCCGTCATTGCGACTGAAACGGCGGGAACACTTCAAATTTATGAAATTGATTTGGGGCGCGGTGAAGTTCAAGCCCAAGGTTCACCCGCTGATCCGGTATCCATTGCCGCTGCGCCAGGTTTGCCCTCGCTCGTGACCTCTGCGGATGGCTCCATCTATGAGAATTCGTCACAGTCGTGGATTGTGCGCATCCAAGGAAGTGCTGCCGCCTATCCTGGATAAATACCCGGTTATGTTGCTTCACCTTTTACGTACGCCTGCGACAGCGGCGCATCCAATTACATGTACGCCGGCTAGCAAGAGTTGGGAGACCGCTGCATTGAATGTTGCCCCACTCGTAGTCACATCGTCAATCACAATCACGGGAATCGGGTTGAATGCGTAGCGCTCGGGAATTCGCCCCACTCGGAAAGCGTCATGGGCCGCATGCATTCTGTCGGCCGAACCCAACGTCTTTGAACGACCTGCCCCGCGTTGGTCGACCAGCCAAGGAGCGATCGGGTAGCCGTAGTGCGCGAGTTGGTCAGCTATGAGGCTCATCGGGTCAAATCCGCGCTGTCGAATCGATGACTTCCTTGAGGGAATGGGAATCAAGATGGGAAGCTGGTCGAATTCAGGATCGAATTGGGGGTTAACCCGAGGAATTTGTGCGATTGCTCCGGAAAGTAGATTGGCAAGCAGGCGAGCAAGTTCAGGGATCGCATTGTCTTTGTAGCGGTAAATCATTGCGTCAACCGGTGGCGCGTATCGGTGGGCGATTGCCAGCGGAATTCGAAGGTCCTCTGCCAGGTCATCGAATCTCAAATCCCGCAGAATATGGGCCCGATTTTGGACGGTAGCTAGGCAATGTGCGCAGATCAATGTTCCCAAGGATTGGCAGCCAATGCACTCGCGGGCGAGCACAAGATCACTGATTTCAGTCACAAATTTCTGCAGGAAAGACCGCATTCGGCATGTCTATCGGGCCGGGATCCGGGTGGCTAGAGGCAATTTCCGCCTGTGGAACTACGATGGCACCTGCTGCTTTATCTAATCGTTACTTGGAAGGTTTCACGTGGGCGTTCTGGACAAGATTCTTCGCGCAGGCGAAGGCAAAACACTCCGCAAACTGGAGGGGATCGCGAAGACGGTAAATTCGATTGAGTCTGACTTCGTTGACCTCACCGATGAGCAGTTGCGTGAACTCACTGACGAATTCAAAGAGCGGTACGCCGAGGGCGAGAGCCTTGATGACCTGATGCCGGAGGCATTTGCGGCGGTTCGGGAAGCTTCAAAGCGAACATTGGGCCAGCGGCACTACGACGTCCAAATCATGGGCGGTGCAGCACTTCATTTGGGCAATATTGCCGAGATGCGCACGGGTGAAGGTAAAACCTTGGTCTCCACGCTACCGGCTTATCTCAATGCGATTTCCGGCAAAGGTGTTCACGTGGTCACGGTCAATGACTACCTCGCCGAGCGTGACTCCGAATGGATGGGCCGAGTTCATCGTTTCCTCGGGCTCAGTGTCGGCACGATTCTGAACGGCATGACACCTGCGCAACGGCGCGAAGCATATGCAGCGGATATCACCTACGGAACGAACAATGAATTTGGATTTGACTACCTGCGCGACAACATGGCGTGGTCGGCTGCGGAAATGGTTCAGCGCGGCCAAAATTTTGCCGTGATCGACGAAGTTGATTCAATTTTGATCGATGAGGCACGAACACCACTCATCATTAGCGGACCTGCTGACCAAGCTACCGAGTGGTATGCGGAGTTTGCTCGTATTGCAAAGAAGATGGTTCGAGATCAGCACTATGAAGTAGATGAGAAGAAGAAGACAGTTGGCGTGCATGAAGAGGCAATTGATTTTGTCGAAGACGAACTGGGAATTGACAACCTTTACGACACGGTGAACACGCCTCTGGTTGGCTATTTGAACAACGCGATTCGTGCGAAAGAATTATTTAAATTGGACCGCGATTACGTGGTCATGGATGGCGAAGTAATTATCGTTGATGAACATACGGGCCGTATTTTGAAAGGGCGCCGCTACAACGAAGGACTCCACCAATCGATTGAAGCAAAAGAAGGCGTTGACATCAAGGCTGAGAATCAAACGCTTGCCACGGTCACCTTGCAGAACTTCTTCCGGCTCTACGACAAATTGGGTGGCATGACCGGTACCGCCATGACCGAGGCCGCCGAATTCAATCAGATTTACAACCTGGGAGTTGTGCCGATTCCCACCAACCGTGACATGATCCGCCAAGATAATGCAGACTTGATTTACCGAACCGCGGAAGCCAAGTTCACCGCGGTCCTGGAAGACATCGTTGAGCGACATGCAACCGGTCAGCCAATCCTCATTGGAACAACGAGCGTTGACAAATCCGAAGAGTTATCAGCTTTATTGAAGAAAAATGGTGTTCCCCACGAAGTCCTCAACGCGAAGCAGCACGAACGCGAAGCGGCAATTGTTGCCATGGCAGGTCGTCGAGGAGCCGTGACGGTTGCTACCAATATGGCTGGTCGAGGCACTGACATCATGTTGGGCGGAAATGCCGAGGCCATTGCGGCCGCTGACCTCAGTCGTAGAGGCCTCGACTCGGTAGAGGACCCAGAAGGCTATGAAGCGGCTTGGAAGCCTGCGTTAGCAATAGCAGCAGCAAGTGTGAAGGCCGAACACGACGAAGTTGTTGGCCTTGGTGGGCTTTATGTTTTGAGTACTGAGCGGCATGAATCCCGCCGGATTGATAATCAGTTCAGAGGCCGATCCGGTCGACAGGGTGATCCCGGCGAGTCCCAGTTCTATCTGTCACTCGAAGACGACCTTATGCGCTTGTTTAAGGCCGACATGGTGAACGCATTCTTGCAGCGATTTAACGTCCCAGACGACGTCCCGATTGAAGCAAAAATGGTGTCGAATGCAATTCGCTCAGCACAAAGCCAAGTCGAAGCACAGAATTTCGAGATTCGAAAAGATGTTCTGAAATACGATGATGTCTTAAACCGTCAACGGCTCGTCATTTACGACGAAAGGCGTCGTGTTTTACAGGGCGAGAACATCGAAGATCAAGTGAGAGAGTTCATCACCGCAACCGTGGACGGTTATGTAACGTCTGTGACCAGCGAGGGTTACCCAGAGTCATGGAATCTCAATAGAATGTGGGATGCGCTCAAGGCGCTATACCCCGTTGGGTTAACAATTGATGAGGTCCTCGAAGAATCTGGTGGAGACATCAGTGGATTGAGTGCTGATTTCCTCCGCAATATGTTGGTCGAAGACGCCGAGAAAGCATATGACGTTCGCGAAGAAGAATTGGGCGAGGAGGTCACCCGAGAACTTGAACGTCGAGTGATTCTCTCGGTACTGGACCGTAAATGGCGCGAGCACCTGTACGAGATGGACTATTTGCGTGATGGAATCGGATTGCGGGCAATGGCGCAGCGGGATCCGCTGATTGAGTATCAGCGTGAAGGATTCGATTTGTTTACGGCCATGATGGATTCAATCAAGGAAGAGACGGTTGGGTATCTCTTCCATGCAGAAGTCGCTGTCAAACCCGAAATCGAAGAGGAAGCGGCAGCAGCAATTGAAGGTCTCGTTGATGCAACGGGGACCAATGTTGGCGCTGCACTGAACTTAGAGGCCAAAGGATTAGCCCCGCAGCGTCCGAGGCACTTGGAGTATTCGGCACCTGATGTAGATGCAGAGGGTGGAGTTGTCCACGGCGAACTGGATGCGGGGGAAGGCGGGATCATTGAGGTAGATCCCAACGCAAGCCGGGCCGAGCGTAGGCGAATTGAGCGAGCTAACCGAAAGCGCTAGCGCATTTCGATAGCGGTGAGCAGCCATTGGTTGCCAACCGCTTCCATGCGCATTGCAATAGCGTGTGAACGTGCAGTGCCAACCAGCACAGCACTTGCCTCGATGATGCCGGGAGCAACCTGCATTGCTCGTACACCGCGAATTTTGCGTAATCTCGACAAACCTTTTTGTGCACGCGTTGAAGGGTGTCGCGCGTAACTTCGACCGCGCATAGCTAGCAGCGAAAGTTGATCGCGGCTCACCCAGCGGTTGAGTTGAGCACTGGGTCGTTCACCGCAACCCACTTCAAAAACCATGCGGGCCATGTGGCTCGCCCAACTGATTGGGTGTGGGACGTCAACAAGTTCACCTTCTTCGTTGGGAACCCGAATATGACTGGGCAACACTGATGATCCGGTTGTATCGGGTACTAACTCAAGTGGACGAGAAGCCGGCACACCGGGAGCGACCTGCCACGTCAGAGGTAATGGAAGTTGCTCTTTGTAGTCAACATGGTCCGGTATACCCCCGTTGATCACACGTAGATTTGGTGGTGGGGCAGGGGCTCGGTCAGTTTTTCCAATACTGCCCTTGCTATGGGGGATTACGTGGTTCGTCATGTTGATCCTCACAAAAATTCGCGGTGGATGCTTCTTAGCATTTGCCTTTGTTTGCCTACGTTTACTTAATTTTAATTACGTATGCATTATGTGGGTAAGGACATCTCTTTTGTCAAGACCCAAATTTGCTTACACCCCAGTTATGCCCATAAAGAGGGGTTTCAAACACGTATCCACAGGCCGCGAAATTAAATGGCAAATGCGTGAGGGCGCACACAAACTTGCGAAGTGCACATTCCCGAAGTTTGGATTCAAGCCCAGGCCAGCGTGCAAGCCCAACTGGATCAAGAGGTGATGGCTGAGGCTGCTGACCTTGCCGAAGCACAGTGGAGTGAGATGACCCTGGTCGCCCGTTTCACTGAGGCAAGGGGGGAACAGGTTGACCTTGATATCCGCGGGAGTCGGTGCTGTGGAGTTCTTATCGAAATCAGCGCATCGGGTGATTTCATTTTGCTGCAGTGCATTGAGAGTGAGTCGGCGCGAACTTTTGAGTGTCTCATCCGGACCGGTTGTATTAATTCGGCACGCGGGCTTCCTCGTGGCCTAGCTCCGGTCGTTGAAGCGGTGGCCCGAAGCAGGATCGGATTTCGAGAGGGATCTTGGCTGCGCGGACAGTGGGGTAGTCGGGTGGTCATAAAAACTCATGACTCGGCGAGTCCCATTCACGGGATTGTGGCCGCTGTTGGGCGAGATTTTATTGAAATTGATAGTGGTGGCGGAATTGGCATGCGACTGGTCGTAGCACTTGGTTCGGTGATCTCGATGAAAGTTGTTGCTTAGTCTGAGATTGGACCGGACTCTTCATCTTTTCCAAATGGGTGGGTGGAGACGAATTCGCGGGTTTGGGCATACATATTTTCGATGTACTGCTCAAGGGCTAGGGCTTCCACCCGCCATTGCCCACGCCCACCAACTTTGATCGCAGGCAAATCACCACTGCGAACCAATGCGTAGGTTTGAGCGGAAGAAATGTTGAGGGTCTCCGCGACGTCGGCGAGAGTGAGGAAACGGGCCATAGGCACATAGTGTCAAAGTCATTGGACTAGTGCAGCAACCACCCTTCACCTGTGGATAACCATTTCGTGAATCGGGAGTTTGGGCAGATAGTGGGAGTACCGGTGCTGTGATCGCACGCTGGTCGTGAATTATGTGAGCTAGCGAGAAGGTGTTGGATGCGAGTTCGTTGGGGTAAAGAGCGGTCGGTGAAGCCGCGAAGCCGAAAGTCTGCGAGGTGGAGTGATTTCAGGCTTTGGCTTGGGATTTCACTTTTGATTGTTTCAATGTTTGTTGGCGCGCGGGTCATGGCATCTGGAGAGGAAACGGTGACCCTGTGGCGAGCGAGCTCTGAACTTGCATCGGGAAGTCCTCTATCGGGGGTCGAGGCCGTTGTTGTCGCTCTTAATGGGGCGCAGGAACCGTATTTCCGTGGAACGGTTCCACCTTCAGGGATTGTGGTGAGGCCGATCGGAGCAGGGGAATTCATTCCCAGTTCGGCACTTAGTGCGCTACCTCCAGCCGACTCAAGAGTGGTTACGGTTCCGGTTGATCCACTACACGTAGCAATCGGACTTAACGCAGGTGATCAAGTTGACGTGTGGTCCAGTTCTAAGGACGCCGGGACAGTTGGGTCAAATTTGCCACCAATGTTGGTGCTGTCAGGAATAACAGTGCGAGCTGTTGCAAGTGATGTAGTGGGGACCGGCGGGGAAATTGGCGTAGTACTTCTCGTTCCGGTTACCCAGGTTTCCAGTCTTGTCCAGGCAATTCGAATTGGCGTCATTGACCTGGTCAAGGTTCCATTGGAATCGCAGGGTTCCCGGTGAGCAAGAAAAATGGTGCAGGTTCGCGTGAATTTTCTATGGTCTGGGCGCTGAGCGGGGCGCCAGCGGAACCAGAGTTAATCGCATTAGCCAACGCTGGTGGGATTGAGGTAAGCCGACGTTGCACCGATGCGCCTGAGCTTCTTTCGGTGTGTGCCGTGGTTCCCGGAACCCATGTATTAGTGGGTGCGCAACTTCCACGCATGAGTAGTGAGATTTTTGCCATTCTCACACAACAGGTGGCATCGGTCGCTGTCATTGCATTTGATGAT
>CANMNM010000012.1 GCA_947499275.1 Actinomycetota bacterium
GGTGGCAATGCCGAATCCAGCTCGATTCGTAGCCGGTCGGGGTCACAGAGCTGGGTAACCCCGATTTCAACATATTCTGCTTCACTCGCCACCCCGGTTGGGGCCGAATTGGAGTAAGAAATTTTCGGGTGGGGCGAGAACCCGGCGCTGTAGGCCATGGGAACACCCGCCCGCCGAAGGGCTCGCTCAAGTGCGCGCTGGAAATCCCGGTGACTGGAGAACCTGAGTCGACCACGTTTGGCATAGCGCAGTCGCAGTTTCTGAATTGTCGGCGCTAGATCACGCTCCGGGGGTTTATTTGCCACGGGAGATTAGTTTCCGCACAGACCCTGAATGAGTACGGCTGAGACCCGAGGGCTCGGCATGGGTAAATCGACCATACCGGTGGGACCAACCTGAATTTCGGTATTCATTTGGTCACACACCCCGCAGTCAAAGCATGGAGTCCACCGGCAGTCGTCAACGGCAACCTCTGAGAGTGCGTCTTGCCAGTCCTCCCACAACCACTCCGAGTCCAGCCCGGAGTCCAGGTGATCCCACGGCAGCACTTCTGTGTATTCGCGCTCGCGAGTCGTGTACCAATCAACATCAACACCGGTATTTTCCAATGCGTAGTTTGCTGACTCCATCCAACGATCAAATGAAAAGTGCTCGCTCCAGCCGTCAAAGCGGGCACCGTTTTTCCATGCCGTTTCAATGACATTGCCAACTCGGCGGTCACCGCGAGAAAGGATTCCTTCGATGATTCCCGGTTTGCCGTCGTGATAGCGCAGACCGATTGCCTTACCAAATTCTTTGTCATTTCTAATTGCTTCTTTGAGTTTGTGCAGTCGGGCATCGGTTGATTCATGGTCGAGTTGCGCCGCCCACTGGAACGGGGTGTGTGGCTTGGGGACAAATCCACCAATTGACACCGTGCACTTGATATCGCGGCGACCACTGGCTTCACGCCCGGCACGAATTACTTCCCGAGCCATCGTGGCGATCTGCAAAACATCTTCGTCGGTTTCAGTGGGAAGCCCACACATAAAATACAATTTCACATTGCGCCAACCAGCGCCATAAGCCGTGGTCACCGTCCGGATCAAATCTTCTTCACTCACGAGTTTGTTGATCACTCGACGAATCCGTTCGCTTCCACCTTCGGGAGCGAACGTCAATCCACTTCGACGACCATTTCGTGAGAGTTCATTGGCTAAATCAACATTGAATGCGTCAACGCGCGTACTGGGAAGGGAAAGCGACGTCTGCGTTTTTTCGTATCGGTCTGCCAGGTTTCGCGCCAAGTCACCGATTTCCGAATGATCCGCGCTAGAGAGCGAGAGCAAACCAACTTCTTCAAAGCCAGTTTTTGCTAATCCGTTCTCAACCATGGCTGCAATGCTGGTGATACTGCGCTCGCGAACGGGCCTCGTAATCATTCCGGCTTGGCAAAAGCGGCAACCGCGGGTGCAACCCCGGAAGATTTCAACGCTCATCCGTTCGTGAACAGTTTCAGCAAGTGGAACTAGCGGTGCTTTGGGAAAAGGCCAAGCATCCAAATCCATCAGGGTAAATTTGGTAACCCGCGACGGTACATCGGGTCTATTGGGCACAACCCGCTTAATTCGACCATCAGGTAAATACTCAACATCATAAAAACGCGGGATGTACACACAACCACTTTTAGCAAGTTCCAACAGCACGCCTTCACGGCCACCCGGACGACCAGCTTCAATCCAAACTTTCACAATATTTGAGATCAACAGAACTGCTTCTTCACCATCGCCTAAAACTGCAGCGTCAATGAATTGTGCAATCGGTTCAGGATTAAAAGCCGCGTGTCCACCCGCAACCACAATCGGGTGATCGTCACGGTCAATCGCGTGCAATGGGATGTTGGCCAAACTTAAAGCGGTCAACATATTCGTGTATCCAAGTTCAGTGCTGAACGAAAGTCCGAGTAGGTCGAAGTCAGCAACACTGCGATGCGCATCGACGGTAAATGCAGGGACATTGTTTTCCCGCATTAAAGCTTCGAGATCGGGCCAGACCGCGTAGGTTCGCTCGGCGAGAACATCGGGTTGCTCATTAAGTACTTCATAGAGAATCTGTACGCCCTGATTGGGTGCGCCGACTTCGTAGGCGTCGGGATACATCAATGCCCAATGAACCACCACGTCATCCCACGGCTTGGTTACCGCGTTGAGTTCGCCACCAACGTATTGAATCGGCTTGGCGATCAAGGGCAAAAGTGCCTCTAGTTCCGGGAAAACACTCTGTCCACGTTGACGGAGGCTGGGTTGACGGACCGTGCGTGCACCGGCTTCAATAGTTGAGGAAGTCATAGAGGAAAGGTTACCCAATTTCGGGCAAAGCGCTAAATTGCCGCTCGAACTTCGTGTAAACGCACGGTTTGAAGCAAACCGATTGCAATCCAAACCGACATCATGGACGTCCCTCCAGCCGATATGAGCGGCAAAGGAATCCCCGTGATCGGCATGATCCCCAAAGTCATCCCGATATTTTCAAATGTTTGAAATGCCAGCCATGCGAGCACCCCGGTTGCCACTAGGCGGCCATATTGGTCGTCGGCCTTCCATGCAATCATCGCGGCTCGCCACAGGAGCACCCCCAGCAAAAGGATTAACACAAGTGAGCCAAGGAAACCGAGTTCCTCACCACTCACGGTGAAAATGAAGTCGCTCTCATTGACGGGAACGAATTTTCCCTGGGTCTGAGGACCTTCAAATAGGCCCGTTCCAAACCACCCACCCCCGCCGATGGCGATGCGGGCTTGGTTCGCGTTGTATGCGGATGCACCCATATCTTGTTCGGGGGAAATAAATGAAGTCAGCCGCGCAACTTGGTATTCCTTGAGCAGACCCAACTGAATGGCCAGCAAGATCGACAGGATCGATCCCCCGATCAAAGCAACTAGCCAGCGCGACCGCACTCCCGCCACAGCGATTACGGAAATGGCCACCGTTCCCAAGACCAGCACTGTTCCCGTGTCATTTTGAACCAAAATCACACAAATCGGTAACGCTGCCGCACCCAATGCCATTAAGAAATCTCGGCCAGAGGGCTCATCCTCAATATCCTGAGGCTCAGAAAGTAGCGCTGCCATCATTAAAATAATGGCGATCTTCATAAACTCGGAAGGCTGAAGCGTTAAGCCACCGGGGAGGTCAATCCAGGCGCGCGCGCCAGCAACTGTAACTCCGATGCCGGGGACAAATGGCAATAGAAGCAGGAAGAACGAGACCCCATAAATGATCGGAGTATATGCACGAAGCCACCGATAATTTAGTCGCGAAGCCACATATCCCAAAGCAATTGCGACCACAACGTTTATCAGATGACGCTTGAGATAGGAATGCGGATCCGTCTCTGAAGCGAGATCAGCTCGACTGGCCGACCAGATCAGCAATGAGCCCAAAATAGTCAGGGCTAAACCTGAAACTAACAGGATCCAGTCCAGGTCACGCCAATAGCCTTGACCTCTGTTTCCTCTCGACGAACCCGAACCCGCACCCACTAATGAATTGTCGGATCGATCCCTCACTGAAAACTTGGCCACTAATTTGACCCTGCCGCAGTAACCATGCCCGACATTTTGCCCTTTGGCGTCACAGGCGTTCCATCAGGTCGAATAACGGGGAGCTCTTTCGAAGGTGCTCCGCCAATGAGAACACTTTTATTCGGATTGACCGAAGTTCCATCGACCCCAAAGAGTGCTTCGTAGATTTTCCGAACACTGGGCCCGCTCGTCTTCGAGCCGGTTCCACCTTGAGTAACCATCATGACTATCGCGTAACGCGGCTTATTGGCAGGAGCATAGGAGGCAAACCAAGAAGTTGAGACTTTGTCCCCTGTGACCTGAGCCGATCCGGTCTTTGATGCAACAGGGATTTGATTCAACGGGAAGCCAATGAATGGTGTTTCACCGGATCCATCTGTTGTCACACCGGGCAGCGATTTTTGTAGAAAATTTATTGTTGACTTCGGAAGTTCCAATTTTGACTTAACGGTTGGAGCAACTCGCTCAATAACTTTTCCGTCTGCACCAATGATCGCCTTGACCAGCTTCGGCTCGTAGACCGTCCCACCATTCGCTATTGCGGCATAGGCCATCGCCATCTGTAATGGGGTGACCGTGGTGTCACCCTGTCCAATGGCTGCGTTGAGGGCGTCACCTTCACGCCAACGAAAACCGTCGGCGCAGTTCTCGCGATCAAGTGCCGTGTAGTAGTCCGCCAACTTTGGGTCGGTCTTGCGCGTCTCTGGGTACCCGGTGATCGCATTTGCACACCACGTGTCTCGTTTTGCTTCCCAGTTTTGAACTTTGAAAGCACGGCCGGCAACCCTTCCGGCTGAATCACCGGGGAGATCAATTCCGGTTGGTGAACCGAAACCAAACATGGATGCGGTATCAGCTATCGGATCGGCCGAATCACGGGTTGCATCATTGCCACCGGCGGCCTCCCACATTTGATCCGCCAATCCATAAAACACTGTATTGCAGGAGACTTCTAATGCTTTAGCAAGGGAAATTCGACCGTAAGCGGCGGACTCATAGTTCCTAAAAGTTTGAGTACCCAATGTTAATTTCTTTGGGCATTGATAATCGGAATACAACGAGTAACCCTCCTTGCCCGCAGCAGCAGTGCTGACGACTTTATACGTCGAGCCTGGCGCAAATAGTCCTTGTGTGGCGTTGGAGGAAAGTGAGTCACTTTTAACCAGTGACTTGTATTGCTTTTGACTCACGCCATCCACCCAGATCCCCGGGTCGTAGGTGGGATAACTGGCCATAGCAAGAACTTGACCGTTGCGCACGTCAACCACAACTGCCGCGCCCGAGTCCCCCGGGTAACCCTGTCCTTGAGCCCGTTGAACTGCCGCAACCAGCTGCTCCTCAACGACCGATTGCAACTTTGCGTCGATGGTAGACACCAGGTAGTCGCCTGAAACGGCTGGTTTCTGGTCAATGGTGGCGGTCACTTGACCCAAAGTGTCAACTTCGAGAGTGGTGACACTTGGCTTGCCACGCAATTGCGTGTCGTAATAACTCTCGAGCCCCGATCGACCGATCGTGTCTGTACGCCGAAGTCGGTCATAAGCATCTGATTGACCCTGCTCGGCGATCTGTTCCTCGGTCACCGGCCCCAGATAACCCAAAATATGGGCTGCATTTACCTCGAATGGGCCGCCGTATTCTCGGACCGCTGTCAGTTTTGCCGTGACACCCGCAAACTCGGATCGTTTCTCCATGATTGTTAATGCGGTTTGCGGATCAACATCAGATGCGACCGGTACTGCTTGATAGGTTGAACCATTCCAACAAATGGGTGGCTTTGGCGCACCCTCGGTGCCACATGGCAGTAACCGCTCCGAAATTGATTCCGAGGTAGTTCCCAAAATTTCAGCCAGGCGCGTGATTACCTCGTTACCTTTTTTTTCACTCTCTTGATTTAATTCCTGACGATTTATTGTGACAACAATTGAGGTTCGGTTGGACACGAGTGGTCGCCCTGCTTGGTCCAGAATTAAACCTCGAACGGCCGGTTCAACAACCTCGCGAACCGCATTATTTGCCGCCGCCGCGCGGTATTCATCTCCTTCCATAACCTGTAAATAAAACAGGCGCAAAATCAGGGTCGCGAAGAGAGAGAAGATCAGGATGCCCAGAACGATCAGTCGCAGATTAGATCTTTCGCTCACGCGCGCTCCTTTCCCTGACCCCGGCTCACCACAGTGTCCACAGGGTCCACAGTGTCCACTGGGTCCACAGTGTCCATGACGACCACACCATTATGCGTTGGGCGGGACATAACGGCTCGAAGGCGCCCTGCAAGTTCACTCGATGTGGCTACTTTGCCCCATCAGATGTACGACGCCCTGCACCTGCCGGGGGTTCCCCTATGAAAGGGATAAATCTGGCAAGAATGGACGGGCTAGTCGGGCAATCAGTGGGATGATCAAGGCAGAAAGCAAAACCCCATACAGCGCCGAGCTCAGGGTGATCCACGGCACTTCAGCCCAGTTAACTCGATCACCGCCCAAGGCTGTGTCCACAATGGCTGTTCCCAATGCGGCAGCCGAAGTGCTCAAAGCGGTAATCCCGATCATGATCGGCAGGGTTCGATCACGCGGGTCAATCCAGAAGCCAGCGACAAAACCAATGATGAGATAGATGATCGCGTTTACTCCAACAATGGTGTCTGAAGATGGGGAAAGGTCAAGAAGCACTCCCGCCGCAAATCCACTGGTTGCCCCTTGAACCGGGCCCATGGCAAATGCAATGGCAACAACTGTGACAACGACAAGGTCTGGAGTAGCTCCCGGAATCCCAATGCGACTGAGGAGCGTCAATTCAATGAGAACGGCAATAAAGACACACGTCCCAATAAATAGCCCTTGCCGAATAATCACGGGCTAACTTCCGCTGGGAGCCGGGGTCGCTGCCGTCTCTTTTTCATTCGCTGGACTCGGGTCCGAGGTAGTTGATGGGGTCGGCGAAGGAGTGACAACGGGAGCGTTCGGCAGAACCGAGTCTCGCGGATCTTCCCGCGGCGGTTTCACAACAACCCCAACCACACTGAGTTGGGACATATTGGCATATGGCCTAACGGTTGCGATTCGAGCCAATTGACCGGCAGATCCGGTTACGTCAACAACTTCACCGATGGGCAACCCCGGTGCATACGGCCGCCCATCTTTTGAACCAAATGTCACGACGGCATCACCGGGATTTACTTCACCCAACGGGTCAAGTAACTGAAATTCAAGTGAGTTTTGCCGACCGGTACCTGAGACGATTCCGATTTCTTGTGAGCCTGCAACCCGACCACCGACTGAGGACACGGGGTCAACGATCAAGACCACCGTTGAGGTGCTGTTGTACACCTTCAGTAACCGGCCCACCAAGCCATCACCGTTAATGACGGTCATGTCTGCTTCTAGCCCATCAAGGCTTCCGGCGTCAATAGTCACGGTCCAGGCAAAATCTTGACTTGGGCCAACCGCAATTACCTCCGCGGGAGTCACCAGATACCTGCCGACGCTGGCGACTCGTAGCAGCGCATCAAGTTGATCTGCGCGAGCAATATCGTTTTGCGAACTCACCAAGGCAGAACTTAATCTCTCGTTTTCAACGGTCAATTCGCGAATTTGCCCCGACTGATCGACCTGAGTGCCCCACCATTCACTCGCCCCCGTGAAGGGTGAAAAAATTAGGGCCGCTCCACTTTGGATTCCGCCGATAATTGAACTCACGGCTGATCGCGCACTCGAAAAGGGTCCGTCTCCACCCCGAAGGTCGAGAATCACAAAACTCAGTGATGCAACCACCAATACAGAAAGGATGATCCGCGTTCGGCGCGAAAACACGGCTACCTGCGCGGTTCAGACACGAGCACCTGCTGCAACGCGTCAAACTCTTCAACGCACTTGCCTGAACCAAGCACAACACATTCGAGTGGACGATCTGCGACGATAATGGGCATCCCGGTTTCATGCCGCAAACGCTCGTCAAGTCCAGTCATCAGGGCTCCACCGCCGGTCAAAACAATTCCCCGATCCATAATGTCTCCAGATAACTCGGGGGGTGTGCGGTCAAGGGTTGACTTCACTGCACTGACGATTGCATTGACAGGTTCGTCGATTGCCCGCCGGATTTCCTCTGCAGACACAACAACCGTTCGAGGCAATCCCGTGATTAAATCACGGCCACGAATCTCGGCGTGTGGTTCGTCGGGCTTCGGGAATGCAGAACCGATCGCAATCTTGATTTCCTCAGCAGTTCGCTCACCGAGGAGAAGCGAGTATTCCTTCTTAATGTATTGAATTATCGCGTTATCTAATTCGTCTCCGCCAACTCGAACTGAAAGGCTCGTGACAATTCCACCAAGGGAGATAACCGCTACCTCTGATGTGCCTCCCCCGATGTCGACCACCATGTTGCCGGTCGGTTCGTGCACCGGAAGACCCGCGCCAATGGCCGCTGCCATGGGTTCTTCAATGATGAAAACTTTGCGAGCACCCGCTGCGTAACCGGCGTCTTTTACCGCTCGCTGTTCAACACCGGTGATTCCTGAAGGAACACAGATGATTAGTCGTGGTTTTGCCAAGTGCCGCCTGCGGTGAACTTTTTGAATGAAGTAACGAAGCATGCGTTCGGTTGTGTCGAAGTCTGCGATCACACCGTCTTTGAGGGGCCGGATCGCAACAATGTTGCCTGGCGTACGACCAATCATCTCTTTGGCTTCCACACCCACGGCCAAAATTCCCCCGGTGTTGTTATTGATAGCAACAACGGAAGGCTCGTTCAGAACGATTCCATGACCGCGGACATACACCAGCGTGTTGGCAGTTCCGAGGTCAACGGCCATATCTCTGCCGACAAATGAGGAGTTCGAGCCAAAGCCCACGCGATACCTCCAATCGGTCTGAGATGGTTAGGCCGGAATTTATCAGGCTGGGAAGCGGACTCGATACGAATCCTTATAGTAGCCCGGAGAACCTCTTCCTTAACCCTCACCCAACTTTTGGGCGCGCGTCACCTCAATTTCCCGTAGAAGCATCTCTAAACCTTTAGTTTGTTCTGGTGTAAGTTTCCCGGCAAAACCGAAGGCCGCCGTTGCCACCGCGCCCAGATCGGCTCGGTAGTCGTGACCCAAACTTTGGAAATCACCCGGCTTCACATTGGTCGCAAAAATGGTGTCAACGAGCACGGTTGCCCAGGTAACCCCCATGGTCCAGGACATTTCCTCGGGAATATTTCGTCCACGAGGAAGTTCGGGATCCAGCCATTCGGGTTGGGTCCAGGCCAGATCAGGGCGAAAACGCACCACGGGATCACCGTCGTGCTCGAGGAACCACACTCGATTGTCCGTATTGGCGGGAATTTGCTCGGGCCGATCCACCGTGACCGACTCGCTGGCGCAGAGCCGATGAAAGCTGTCAGCAATTCGACCGCCGGGTGTTCCGACCCACAGCGCTCGATGAACGGAATATCGATCTAAGTCACTTGATCCCAGCGGGATTGCGAACTGTTGAACACGCGCTCCCAGACTCTCCCCATAAAGCAGGATTTTGGGAACGTGCTTTCCTTTATTGCGGCGACCAATGAGTTCGTGGTCAATTGCGTTAAGTAACTCAAGTTGTGTCTCACCGGCCAATCGCACCTTGGTCAGGGAGAGGAAACTGGGCAATAGTCCGTAGCTGACCGAAACGGCGGCACAATTTCCACCGGAAAGCAATTCCACAACGTCAACGGGAGTGGAGTTTGAATACCCTGAGCCGGCAGGGGCTTGAATGAACAAATACTCGCGATCAAAAGCCTTGTTGCGAATAAGTTCTGACATCGCGAGCGAAACGCGTGAAGAAACCGAGTCCGCGTTTGCGATGCTGACAAAAACTCGAATGGGTTCGTGGGTCCGCTTCACACCCAACTTCTCGGCGTGTGCTGCAGTCGTCACGCTATTGATAAACCGAGCACCCTCACGACCAAGTAGTGAGTAGTCAACGGCTGAATGAGAACTCCCTGAAAGGTGTGCATCCGTTGGTGCACCTGCGAAACACTCATCAATCTCAGCATTTTCCGCTTCAAGCTCACCCAGTTTGTTTTTTGCTACGAGAAAACCGGCGACACCGATCCCGGCTAAACCAGCACCTGCCGCAAGGGCCTTAACTCCACGAAGACGTGAAACGCCAGACCCAAGGACAAGGCCAACCCCGACACCCGCACCCAAAACCGTGGGAAAAAGTTCGCGGACTTTTTCGGGCCACTGCACCAGACTTGGACCTTGTGCCGCAACAGCCGTTGGGACTCCCACCCCAACACCGAGTGCTACCGAGCCGATTAAGTCTTTCATAGTTCACACCACTTCATGGAGCTTTAATTCTTAGAGACTGGGAAAGAAGAGTGCAATTTCACGGGCGGCTGACTCTGGCGAGTCGGAACCGTGGGTGACGTTGTTTTGCATTTCAGTGGCTAGATCCCCACGAATAGTTCCCGGCGCCGCGGTGATTGGGTTGGTAGCACCCATCATGGTTCGCCAAGCAACGATTGCGTCAGGTCCTTCAATCACTGCGGCCAACAGCGGACCACCTGTAATGAAAGCAACAAGATCGCCGAAGAACGGCTTGTCGGCGTGTTCCCCGTAATGAGCCTTGGCCAGATCAGCACTGACATTCATGAGCTCAATGGCTGCGAAAGTGAAGCCCTTGCGCTCAATACGTGCAAGAACTTCGCCGACCAAACCACGGGCAACGCCATCGGGCTTAACCAAAACAAGTGTACGTTCAGACATTAAATAACTCCTCAAATAAATGGAAAACGGCGCTATGGGGAAACTACCGAACCTGATGCTAGAGGAGCCGTCCGGTTAACTTTCAGGCAACTCCCGTGCTCGATCAACCCGCTGTCCATTACGCACCGCGTAAAACCACAGCAGCGCAAAAAGTCCACCAACGAAGAACATCGTGGGAACAACGACCCCCGAGGCAATGACGAGCACCTGAAGCACCCAACCTATGGGGACCGCAATCGGTTTAGTGATTACTCCAACGGTCAATACCAACAGACCGGCCAGCGCAATTCCAATAAATAGTGCGTATGTCGCATTCACATCGGAGACATTGATGGCAATGGGGATCGCGAGTAAAACCACTAGCGCTTCAAGGATAAGAACGGTTGAACCCAGTACTCGCATGTCTCACTTCACTTTCTTTGTAACGGTGTCTGTCAGCAAACGAATTGCATCTCCGACCAACACCACCGAACCGGTAACAACAACCCCAACTCCCCCGTACTCACCCGAACTGTCAGCCAACCCAATTGCTTCCTCCAGCGAAGTCATTAAGTCACCACCAAGAATGACTCGATCACCGCCGAGAACCTCGGTTGCCAGCCGGGCAAGTTCACTCGCCGGTAGAGCCCGGGGTGAGTTTGGCTCGGTAATAATTACCTGAGAGAGAACAGGTGACAATGCTTCGAGGAAGCCAACTGCATCTTTTTTAGCCAGCATGCCGATAACTGCCACAATGCCAACAAAGGTGAAACTGGTTTCCAATGCCGCGGCGAGTGATCTTGCACCATGTGGATTGTGCGCAGCGTCAACCAACACCGTTGGACCCGTGCGCAAGATCTCCAGTCTCCCTGGTGATTTCACATTTGCGAAACCTTCAGTTACGGCATCAATGTCCAGGGGTGCTAACAGTGCTGATCCCATAAACATCTCACAGGCTGCAAGTGCCACCGCCGCGTTATTGCCTTGATGCTCGCCAAAAAGTGGAAGGAAAATATTGGAGTAATCCCCGCGTAGTCCATGTAGGGACAGAAGTTGCCCCCCAACGGCTAGCTCCTGGGAATTAACCCCGTACTCAACTCCAAATCGCGCGGGAACAAGTTCAGCAAGCTCACATGCGGCCATCAAAACTGCGGCTGCTTGCGGAGCCTGAGGGCCCAAGACAACCGCTTCTGAATTCCCCACGATGCCAGCTTTTTCTGCGGCAATTTCCGCAAGGCTTTCACCAAGAAATTCTTGATGATCCAGATCAACGGGTGTAACTACCGCAACCTGTGGTCGACACACACTCGTTGCATCCCACGTCCCACCAATCCCAACTTCAATGATGGCCACGTCAACCGGTGAATCAGCAAAAATCGAATACGCCATTACCGTCATGGCCTCAAAGTAGGAAAGTTGAGGCCCGCCGTCAGCGAGTGAATTGTGGTCAACCATGGAAATAAATGGCTCAAGGTCATTCCACGCTGAAATTGCTGTCTCGCTGGAAATGGGCACCCCGTCGAGGCAAATTCGTTCGGTGGGGTCAACCAGGTGCGGTGAGGTGTACAGCCCAGTCCGCAGCCCATAGGAGCGCAGGATTGACTCAATCATGCGGGCCGTCGAGGTTTTTCCATTAGTGCCGGCCACCTGAATCACCGGATACGTCAGTTGCGGGTCCCCTAGTAAGTTCGAAACGGCGCTCACTCGGGCGAGTGATGGTTCCATCACATTTTCTGGCCACCTGGACTCGAGTTCATCCCATAATTGCTGCGCGCTCGTGATACCCACAGTGGCAGTCTAGGTGGGTGAATAGACTTCGCAACCATGTCGTCGAAGTCAGATTCCCCAATGGTCAATATCCCAGAAAAGCCAAGCCTTACCGGGATTGAGGAAAAGTGGGCCAAGACCTGGCAGGACGCTGGCACTTACTCATTTGACCGCACTAAAACCCGTAATGAAATCTTTTCCATTGATACTCCACCTCCAACCGTCAGCGGGTCACTACACGTTGGGCATGTTTTCAGCTACACCCACACAGACTGCATTGCGCGATACAAACGGATGCGCGGTTTTGAAGTTTTTTACCCCATGGGCTGGGACGACAATGGACTCCCCACCGAACGTCGCGTCCAAAACTATTTCGGAGTTCGCTGCGATCCGAGTTTGCCCTATGTCGCGGACTACACGCCTCCGGCAAAACCTGATGCGAAAAAGCAGGATCCAATTTCCCGGAAAAACTTTATTGAGTTGTGCGAGCAATTAACAATCGAAGATGAAGTTGTCTTTGAAGACCTCTGGCGACGCATGGGCCTTTCCATTGACTGGGCGCAGACGTATCAAACAATTGATAAAAATGCGCAGCGCGTAAGTCAACTTGCTTTCCTACGCAATCTTGCCCGCGGTGAGGCCTACCAGTCTGAAGCGCCAACACTCTGGGATGTCACTTTCCGCACCGCGGTTGCTCAAGCAGAACTTGAAGACCGCGAAGTGCCCGGCGCCTATCACCGGATCGGTTTCGCACCAACAGAAAATCCCGCCAACAAAGTTTTTATTGAAACAACCAGACCAGAATTACTGGCAGCCTGTGTTGCCCTCGTTGCACACCCCGATGATCCTCGCTACCAACCACTCTTTGGTACCAACGTGATTACCCCCGTATTTGGTGTCGAAGTTCCCGTAATGGCCCACACGTTGGCTGACCCAGAAAAAGGGTCGGGAATTGCAATGGTGTGCACATTCGGTGACCTCGCCGACGTCACCTGGTGGCGTGAGTTACAATTACCCACCCGTCCAATAGTTGGGTGGGATGGTCGAATCACTTCGGAAACCCCACCGTGGATCACCACTCGCTCGGGTAAAGAACGCTTTGCGGCGATTGCCGGCACAACCAGTTTCACCGCTAAGCAACGCATGGTCGAAGTCCTGCGTGAGTCAGGCGACATGATGGGTGAACCGAAAGCAATCACTCACCCCGTTAAATTCTTTGAAAAAGGCGATAAGCCACTCGAAATTGTGACCACCCGCCAGTGGTATATCGCTAACGGTGGCCGTGATCCTCAACTGCGCGGGGAACTCCTTGAGCGTGGGCGTGAAATTATTTGGCACCCACCCCACATGCTGGTCCGCTATGAAAACTGGGTTGAGGGACTCAATGGTGACTGGCTAATTTCACGCCAAAGATTCTTTGGCGTCCCGGTTCCCGTGTGGTACGCGCTCGACGCAGACGGCAATCCTGACTACGAACAGGTACTCGCTCCCAGTGAGGCCGAACTTCCCATTGACCCCAGTAGTGACGTTCCCGCCGGATACACCGAGGAACAACGCAATCAACCCGGTGGCTTCATGGGTGATCCCGATGTCATGGACACGTGGGCAACAAGTTCACTGACTCCCCAAATCGCTGGCGGGTGGGAACGCGATCCGGATCTTTTCGAGCGAGTATTTCCCATGGATATGCGCCCACAGGCCCATGAAATTATCCGGACCTGGTTGTTTTCCTCTGTCGTTCGCGCTGACCTAGAAAATGATGTGTTGCCGTGGAAACATGCTGCAATCTCAGGTTGGATCCTCGACCCTGATCGCAAGAAGATGAGCAAGTCCAAGGGCAACGTTGTTACCCCCATGGACATGCTCGATGAGTACAGCTCCGATGCGGTTCGTTATTGGGCAGCCTCGGGTCGTCCCGGGACCGATACTGCATTTGACATCGGTCAAATGAAAATTGGTCGTCGGTTAGCAATCAAGCTTCTCAACGCCAGCAAGTTTGCGCTCACTCTCTCGGCCCTCTCAAGTGATCAGGATCGGACGAGCATCACGGCGGCAACGGTTTCCGAGCCAGTTGATCAAGCACTGCTAGCAAAACTTGCCCAAACTGTTGAGAACGCAACAAAAGCTTTTGAGGAATTCAATTACGCAAAAGCACTCGATGCAACGGAGGCATTCTTTTGGGAGTTCACCGACGACTACGTTGAACTAGTTAAAGAGCGCGCTTACGGCGAGACCGTGGGTGTGAATACACAAAGCGCCCGAGCAACCCTTCTCATCACCCTAGACACTGTTCTTCGGCTATTCGCTCCATTCCTGCCATTCACCACTGAAGAGACTTGGTCGTGGTTCAACAAAGAATCAATCCACACGAGCCCATGGCCAGACAGCGAAGCCCTTCGGGCGCTTTCGACCCAAGGTGATGTTGCGGTGCTGACAACAGCGACGGAAGCACTCCGGATGATTCGCAAGGCAAAATCAGAAGCCAAGTTGTCGATGCGAGCAGTTGTTGCCAGTGCGGAATTCACGGGCAGTCCAGCAATGATTGAACACATCAATCTTGTTTCGACGGATCTAGTTTCCGCTGGTTCACTGGAATTAATCACAACTGCTACCGCGTCAGAAGATGCGATGCTCACGAGTCAAATAATTCTCGTTGAGCAGTAAATTAGGCAGTTTTTTCGCGGGGTGCACGCTTTGGTGCACCGCGAGGTACCAATGTTGGGTTGACGCGCTCGCGCACAACTTTACCGGTAA
>CANMNM010000013.1 GCA_947499275.1 Actinomycetota bacterium
ATTGATTGTTGCCCTAGTCAGCCGATCCGACCGATCCGACCCGGTTGCGGTTTGATTTCCTGCACAGTCGGATTCGTGGGTGTGCGTCGAACGAGAATTACCAAGACCACAACACCAATTGCCGTTCCAGTCCCCGCGTAGATCAGCGGGAAGAATGCAATAGCAAGGGCTGCCCCCGCTATCAATGCGGTCCAGGCATACATCAGAAACACCGCTCGACGCTGTGAATGGCCCATCTCCAACAATCGGTGGTGCAGATGCTGTTTATCGGGTGCAAATGGGTTTCGACGGGCCCGGGTGCGCCTGATCACCGCGAGCCCCAAATCAACCAAAGGCAACGCCATGACGGCAAGTGGCAAAATCAATGGCAACAGCGTGGGAAGAAATGCGCCACCGGAAAGTGCACTGGGGTCGACTTGACCCGAAAGCGTGATTGTGGCGGCAGCGAGCAACAGCCCAAGAAGCATCGATCCGGTGTCCCCCATAAATATGCGGGCCGGGAACAAGTTATTGGGTAGAAATCCAAGTCCCATGCCGACCAGAACGACACTCACCAAGGTCGCAAGGGTTGCGCGCTCCAAGCCTAGTTCAACCGAAAGAACGTACGAATAGACAAAAAATGCTCCAGCGGCGACCGCAACGATTCCCGCAGCCAATCCATCAAGTCCGTCAACAAAATTAATTGCGTTGATACTGACGACCACGATTATCACGGTGAAAAGAACACTGGTTAATGGGTCCAGGACAAAAGTCCCGCCAATCGGTAGCCAAATGATGGCGACACCTTGAAACGCCATTACTCCCGCCGCAAGTACTTGACCGGCGAGTTTGGTAGGTGCGTCAAGTCCCCACTTGTCGTCGACGATCCCTAAGACAACAATGATGGCAGCACCTGTTAGTAAAGCGATGACAGCATTTGAACCGTCAAAAACCGAACTCATCATGGGCAGCTTGCTGGCAAGTAGCAGTCCAGCTAAAAGCCCGCCCGCCATGGCAAGTCCGCCAAGACGTGGAGTTGGGGTGTCATGGACATCACGGTCGCGAACCGGGGCAACGATCCCCCAACGAATCGCGAGCGCCCGCACGGGCGGAGTCAAAAAGTAGGTCACGGCGGCTGCGGCAAAAAGACACAGCATGTATTCGCGCATGACCTACTCCTCTCAATCGCTACTTATCGAATAATCACCTTGGGTAAGCGGGGAATGCCGTGACCAATTCATGTGTTTGCGCAGCTATATCGGCACTTGACCCACTCTGGCGAATCGCTCGATCAATGAGATCAGCGATAACGGCCATCTCGGGAACACCCATGCCTTGGGTAGTCACCGATGGAGTCCCCACTCGAATTCCCGAAGCGACCGATGGTGGCAATTTATCGAATGGAATCGCATTTTTATTGAGGGTGATCCGCGCGGCATCGCAACGAACCTCCGCTTCGCTTCCGTTGACCCCAGTACTAGAAAGGTCGATGAGGGCTAGGTGAGTGTCTGTTCCACCGCTGACAGCCCGCATTCCTCGCTCCGCTAATCCGGCAGCGAGTGCTTGCGCGTTGAGGATGACCTGCTGTGCATACTCCTGAAATTGGACGGTACTTGCTTCTTTGAGCGCAACGGCCTTTGCTGCAACCGCGTGCATTAGCGGCCCACCCTGCATCATGGGGAAAATTGCTTTATCGATTTTCGCAGCGTGTTCTTCCTTACACAGGATCATGCCGCCACGAGGCCCACGCAGAACTTTGTGCGTGGTAAAGCAAACAACATCGGCATAGGGAACGGGGCTTGGTATCGCCTTACCAGCGATCAAACCAATGATGTGGGCTGCGTCGACCATCAGGATCGCACCCACTTCATCGGCGATCTCACGGAAAGAGGCAAAATCAATTAACCGTGGATATGCGGTCGCACCGCAAATAATCATTTTGGGTTTGTGCTCTAGGGCAAGCTTTCGAACCTCTGCCATGTCAATTAAATCGGTTTCCGGCATGACACCGTAGGACACTACGTTGAACCATTTCCCAGAAAAGTTCACCGAAGAGCCGTGGGTGAGGTGACCTCCATGGGAGAGGCTCATGGCTAATACGGTCTCACCCGGTTTAACAAAGGCACCATAGGCGGCAAGATTGGCACTGGCCCCCGAATGTGGCTGCAGATTCGCATGCTCAGCGCCAAAAAGTTCCTTCGCCCGCTGGATTCCGATGATTTCTGCCTTGTCAACCTCAGCACACCCACCGTAGTAGCGCTTGCCGGGATAGCCCTCCGCGTATTTGTTGCTAAGGGTCGAACCAAGTGCCGCAAGAACCGCCGGTGACGTGAAGTTTTCGCTCGCAATGAGTTGCAAACCACCACGAGCTCGTTCTAACTCTGAGAGCAAGATCCCCGCAATCTCTGGATCTTCTGCCTCAAGTTCACCAAAATCTGGTCCCCAAAAAGTCACGCGGTCACATCCCTTTCTTTAAGTTGCTGGCCTCTCACCCTATTGGATCAAAGCCGAACTCGCCCTTAAACCCGAGGCGGCTCCACCGAGTTATTGATCACGTCACGCAGGAACCCCATTTTGGGAAATGAATTCAATCAAATCCTGCATGTTGACGGCGCCCTCACGCAAAACGGTTGGTTTTTGCCCGGTGCAGTCAAGTACCGTGCTGCCACTGCCTTCAACACGGTCCCCCGCCGCGATGATTACTGATATCGCGTCGATCTCACACGCATCAAGTTGGGCCGCCTGAGCAATCGGGGGCATCCCAGCCTGTTGTGCACTTGATGATGCAAGTGGGCCACTGACGTTCAGCAATTCCAAAAGAAACGGGTGTGTTGGCATTCTCACAGCGATAGGCGCCCCGGCCGGGTGGTCCCAAGCCAGAGTCGTGCCAGCACTCAGGAGAAGCGTCAATTCACCTGGCCAATAACACTCCATGATTTCCTTGGCAATATGAGAAATTGATGAAGTGATTCCGGAAACGGCCGCGACATTAGGAACCAATACCGTGAGCGGAACCTGAGGCCCAAGGCCTTTATATTCCCGCAAAAGTGATGTACCTCGCGGTGAAAAAGCATCTGTGACAACCGCGTATTGAGACTCTGTGGGGACAATGACTAATCCACCTCGACGTACGGTCGAATAAGCCATAGAGAGCGCACGTTCACGATTCTGGGAATCTCCCGCTTCGACGCGAACACTCATCCCAACAGCCTAAACCCGTGTACTTAAGCCCGAGTCGCCACAGTGAATCGTGGTCGTTGATTGAAATCCTGTCGATCACTGACAGCGGTGTACAGCAGTTCCGCATCAAGTTCGGTACCTCTGAGCACATTTACGACGCTCATTTCACCGGCCTCAGGACCTTGCACGTCTGCATGCTCAACGACGAGTAAACCACCAGGCTTTAGCAACATGGCTGCAGTTTTAGCAATCCCGCGAACTACGTCGAGTCCGTCCACTCCGCCATACAAAGCCATTGCCGGTTCGTGCACTCGAACTTCAGGATCTCGGGGAATCATGTTTGCCGGAATATAGGGCGGATTGCACGTAACAACATCACATTTTCCGCTTAATCTAACGAAAACTTCAGCCTCACAATCAGTGGCATCGATCTGGTGCACTTCGATGGGTGGCTCTGGGTTAAATCTTTGAATATTTCTTTCTAACCAGGGGTAAGCATCTGGACTGAGTTCAATTCCCACAACCTTTGTTCCGGGAACTTCGATCGCCAGAGAGATGGCGATCGCACCTGACCCAGTGCACAAATCCACCGCAATTGGATTCTCACAGTGATTGAGGAAACGAATTGCTGCCTCGGCTACCAATTCACTTTCAGGCCTAGGAATGAAGACGCCGGGTCCTACTTCAAGTTCAATTCGCCGAAAAGCAGCTTTTCCCGTGATGTGTTGAAGCGGAATACGGTTGAGGCGTTTTGCCAACAGCCTTTCAAATGAAATCCGGTCGTCCTCCTCGACAACGTCCTGCATGAACATGCGTCCTCGAGCAACACCAAGCACAAAGGCCAGTAACTCCGCCGACTCTGTTGCCGCAGAATCAATACCAACATTGGAAAGTCGGTGTTGGGCGTCAACGAGTACGTCGCGGATAGTTCTCACGCCGAAGGTTCTGCCAACCGAGTCTGTTGATCGGCCGTCACACACGCTTCAATGACCGCATCCAAGTCACCATCAAGGATTTGGTCTAAGTTATGCGACTTAAAGCCAACCCGATGGTCGTTGAGTCTGTTTTCCGGGAAGTTGTAGGTTCGGATTCTCTCGCTTCGGTCCACAGTTCGCACCTGTGATCGCCTAATGTCAGATGCGTCTTTGGCTGCAGATTCTTCAGCAACCGCAAGCAGTCGGGCACGCAGAATTCGCATGGCCTGTTCCCGGTTTTGCAACTGACTTTTTTCATTTTGGCAAGAGACAACAACTCCGGTTGGCATATGTGTAATTCGAACAGCAGAATCTGTTGTGTTGACGCTCTGCCCACCTGGTCCCGAAGATCTGAAAACGTCGATCCGTAAATCATTAGGGTCGATACTCACGTCAACGTCTTCTGCTTCTGGTGCGACCATGACACCGGCTGCCGAGGTATGAATTCTTCCCTGCGACTCCGTTACCGGGACTCTTTGAACCCGGTGGACACCACCCTCAAAGCGCAGCCGGGCATACGGGCCTTCGCCTGGACCCGGGGGCACCTTTGACTTCACGGCAATGGAGATGTCTTTGTAACCGCCAAGATCTGACTCGACAGCATCAAGAACTTCGGTGGACCAACCGCGACGCTCGGCGTATCGAAGGTACATGCGCATTAGGTCAGAGGCAAAAAGTGCAGATTCATCTCCACCTTCACCAGCTTTAATTTCAACAATCACGTCTTTGTCATCCATTGGGTCACGTGGCAGTAGCAAATGGGTGAGTTTCTCCGCGAGAATTGCTTGGCGAGGTAAAAGTTCAACCGCCTCGGCTGCAAAGGCTTCATCTTGGTCTGCGAGCTCCTGCGCAGTTTCTAGATCAGAGGTAACCGCCAACCAATCGCGGTATGCGGCCACTATGGGGCGAAGTACTGCGTAGCGCCGTCCAAGTTTGCGAGCCTGCGCTTGATCCCCGTGAATTGCAGGGTCTGCAAGCCCTGCCTCGACCGTGTCGAGTTCACTTGCAAGCTGGGCACATGATTCAAACATGATTCACTCCTCAACCTGCTCTGGTTTGCGACTTAAACGGTGGACCTAAAAAACGGGCGCCGGTCTGGGATCGACCGCGCGACGGGGGAGACACGCGGCCGATCCCAGACTGGCGCCCGGGAAATCGTTAGACAGACTCGGTGCTCTCGTCTTTCGCAGCAGGAGCTCCATAGCGGTTTTGGAATCTTGCTACTCGGCCACCAGTGTCAAGAATCTTCTGCTTACCCGTGTAGAAAGGGTGGCAGTTTGAGCACACATCGGCGTGGATGCTGCCACTTTTGGAAGTGCTACGTGTTTGGAAGGTGCTGCCGCAGGTGCAGGTAACCGTCGTCTCCACGTAATCTGGATGAATACCAGCTTTCATGATTAACTCCTTTATCAAATTTCCGGGTCGAAATAGCTAATTCAGTCACCTGCGAGTGCAGGGGCCATCAATAAAACAAAATTCCGTGAACCGGATCCAGCCCATCTAGTATGCCACGATCTGGTTCATTGGATTTCAGTAGCCCTTGCCCCTAATCGTCATCACTGGAGCCAGGCCCAGCCGGGGTGGTCTTTTGGACCTGCTTGAGGAATTCGAAGTTGGTCTCGGTGACCCGCAGTTTATTGAGCAAAAGCTCAATCGATTGCTGCGGATCAAGGGCGTGGAGCACCTTTCGCAGAGTCCAAACGACCTTAAGTTCCTCCGGTGAAAGGAGCAGTTCTTCCTTGCGCGTTCCCGAAGGATCAACGTCGACAGCCGGGAAGATCCGCTTGTCGGCAAGACGACGATCGAGTTTGAGTTCCATGTTGCCGGTTCCTTTGAACTCCTCGAAAATCACCTCATCCATTCGTGATCCAGTCTCGACCAATGCGGTCGCCAAAATGGTGAGCGAGCCACCATTTTCAATGTTTCGAGCAGCTCCGAAGAATTTCTTGGGTGGGTATAGCGCGGTTGAATCCACACCACCGGAAAGAATTCGACCCGAAGCTGGCGCCGCCAAGTTGTAGGCCCGACCCAATCGGGTCATAGAGTCCAGCAGAACTACGACGTCCTGACCTGACTCAACCAAACGCTTTGCCCTCTCAATTGCGAGTTCGGCGATAATAGTGTGGTCTTCAGCTGGCCGATCAAATGTCGAAGCGATAACTTCCCCTTCGACACTTCGCTGCATGTCGGTGACTTCCTCGGGGCGTTCGTCCACCAAAACCACCATCAGGTGACAGTCCGGGTCATTGACGGTGATCGCATTAGCAATAGCCTGAAGGACCATGGTCTTACCGGCTTTTGGTGGTGAAACGATCAGCCCACGCTGGCCCTTACCGATTGGTGCAACAAGGTCAATAACCCGAGCGGTCAGGTTGGAACTCGTAGTTTCCAATTTCAGTCGCTCCTGCGGATACAGGGGGGTTAGCTTTGAGAACTCGGGCCGGTTCTTAATGGTTTCCAAGTCGTAGCCGTTTACCGAATCAACCTTCACGAGTGGATTGAACTTCTCTCGACGCTCACCTTCACGTGGTTGCCGAACGGAACCGATAACAGCGTCTCCCTTTCGAAGACCCAGTTTGCGAACAAATGACAGTGAGACATAAACGTCATTGGGGCCGGGTAGGTAACCGCTCGTGCGAACGAATGCGTAGTTGTCGAGAACGTCCAGGATGCCGGCAACCGGAACGAGGATGTCATCTTCTGTCAGTTCAGTTTCATAGTCATTGAAGTTGTTCTGGCCACCGCTTTGGCGATTATTTGGTCGGTCGCGGCGATCTCTGCGATTGCGATTGCGACTGCGACTATTGCGATCATCGGGACCGCTGTTGCGATCATTATCGCTGTCATTTGAATTGCGGTCATTGTTATTGCGATCATTGTTATTGCGATCGTTGTTATTCCGGTCGTTGTTATTCCGGTCGTTGTTATTGCGATCGTTGTTATTCCGGTCATTGTTATTGCGATCGTTGTTATTCCGGTCATTGTTATTCCGGTCATTGTTATTGCGATCGTTGTTATTGCGATCACGATTGTTGTTATTTCGGGAATTGCGATCACGATTGTTGTTGCGGTTCCCGCGCTGATCCTGCTGAGAATCCTCACGTGAGTCGTTATTCTCCGACTCAGCCGGTGATGGCGTAGCCGACTCTTTTTGATCCTTCTCAGGAGCGGCCTTCTCGGGAGCAACTTTGGGTGTCGTCCGGCGGGCACTTGCCTGCTTTTGACGATCACCAATCGCTGATACGAGGTCTGACTTACGCATTGCGCTCGATCCGGCAATACCCAGTTGCTGTGCGAGCTGCTTCAGCTCGGGCAACAACATTCCGGAGAGTCCATCTGAACGACGCTTTGAATCTGTTGTTTCTGACACTCATTAATCCTTTATGTGTATGGGCGAGATTTGCCCTGGGCCAAACATGATTACGTTTGTGAGATACCCGATAAAAAGTGAAACCGTGCTCCCGGTAAAAACTTCATCCACGTGGAGATGTGATCTTTTCAGGAAGCTCGCCACGACTGTGGACACCCAAAGGCTAACACAGGCAAAACATTAGCCTTGGAATGGGCCTACACCGGGAGTGGCAGTACCCGAACCCCGTCAAAATCAATCGGAACAGCAATGCGGGTCCACTCCCCAGGGACCACGGCGAGTGCCTTCTCAAGATCGTGAACATCATTGCGGTCAATTAACAGCAATACAGCAGGTCCGGCGCCCGACGCCATCGCAGCGATATTTTTAGCCCGCAGTTGCGAAATAATTATGCTCGTTTCTGGATACACGTCGGCTCGAGCGTCTTGATGCAACCGATCGGAAGTCGCCTCCAACAGAAGTTTTGGGTCGTGCGAAATTGCATAAACCAGTAAGGCCGTTCGTGAGAGATTGTGGCAAGCGGCTGAGCGGTCTACCTGCTGTGGCAGGACTCCCCTTGCTCTCGTTGTCTCAAGTTCATGCGGTGGAATTAATACGATGGGAACGACATCAGGGTGAACAATCGGCTGCACCGCACCGGCACTTTCTTCACCGTTAAGCCAAGAAACATTGAATCCGCCGTAAAGAGCCGCCGACAAGTTATCCGGGTGATTTTCAAACTCAAGTGCGATATTGAGAATTTGCTGATCAGAAAGAAGTTTCTCGCCACCTTCAACCAGTGAACGCGCCATGGCTAAACCACCAATGACGGCCGAGGCTGACGAACCTAAACCTCGGCCATGCGGTATGGCATTACGACATTTGAGGATGAATCCCGCAGGTTCGGCATTCATGGCCTTAAATCCTCGGTTCATGGCACGAACAACCAAATTAGATTCATCGGTTGGGACGCTCCCAGAACCCTCCCCCTCGACGTCTACTTTGATGCCAACATCATTGGTCACCATCGCGATGAGTTCGTCATGGACAGCCAGCGCGAGCCCCATTGAATCAAATCCTGGACCCAAATTCGCACTTGATGCGGGGACCATAATGCGGACTGCACCTGAGACAAAAGTCACGGCGCTCATTACATTAAGCCAAGCTTTGCGGCAGCGAGTGCGGAATCAACCGGGATGATCACGGGATCCGCTGCCCCGTCAAGGGCCCATTGTGGATCCTTAAGCCCATTGCCCGTCAAGGTGCACGTGATGACCGAATCGGCCGGAACTCTCCCTGCCGAGTGCATCTTGAGTAACCCGGCAACACTCGAAGCACTTGAAGGCTCACAGAACAAACCTTCCTTTTCAGCGAGCAAGTGATACGCAGCCAATATTTCTTCATCGGTTACTGAGTCAATGAGTCCGTGTGAATCATCACGTGCGGCAATTGCCTGATCCCACGATGCAGGGTTTCCAATCCGGATTGCTGTCGCGATTGTTTCAGGATTAGAGACAGGGGTTCCGATTACGAGGGGTGCCGCTCCTGCAGCTTGAAATCCCCACATGGCCGGGGAAGAGTCGGTGACACCTGAGGCCTGATATTCCTGATACCCGCGCCAGTAGGCGGTGATGTTTCCAGCATTGCCCACAGGCATACATGAAATATCCGGTGCACTTCCCAGTCGATCCACTATTTCAAATGCTGCAGATTTTTGGCCTTCGATCCGAACCGGGTTAACACTATTAACCAATGCAATCGGGTAATTCTCGGATAATTCACGAGCCAGTACCAAACAGTCATCAAAGTTGCCTTCAACTTGAAGCAGGATCGCACCATGAACTACTGCTTGGGCGAGTTTGCCCATGGCAATTTTTCCTTTGGGGATGAGCACGGCACAGGTCAAGCCCGCCTTCACCGCGTATGCCGCTGCACTCGCTGACGTATTCCCCGTCGAGGCGCAAATAACAGCTTTCGCGCCGTGAAATGCAGCATCGGAGATGGCCATTGTCATCCCGCGATCCTTGAATGAGCCTGTTGGGTTAGCTCCTTCGTATTTGAGCCAGACCGACGCACCGACCATCTCACTTATTGTGCAGGCGTAGACGAGTGGAGTGCCACCTTCGCCCAGGCTCACGATGGGTGCAGATTCATTAAGTGGCATGCGATCGCGGTACTCGGCGATTACACCGCGCCATTGGTGTGCCATTTAATCTTCACCTTCTACTCGCATTACCCCGACTACTTTTCGAACTTCGTCCATTGATTCCAGCTGGTCAACCGTAGCCCGCAGAGCTGCTTCGCTTCCCCTGTGCGTCCGTACGATCAACCCGGCCTCAGACCCGTGTCCATCTTGACGCACCACTTGAATACTCACCCCATTCGCCGCGAATGCCGTTGCGATTTGGGCAAGAACGCCCGGCCGATCCCTTACGTCGAGATTAACGTAGTAGCACGTTTCAGCCCGCCCAATTTCAAGGACTTTAAGACCCGAATAGGTGCTCTCTCCCGGTCCACGCCCGCCCAGGACTCGATGCCGCGCAGCCGCAACAACGTCCCCTAAAACGGCACTGGCGGTGGGGTCACCGCCGGCCCCACGTCCGTAGAACATCATTTCGCCGGCTGCTTCTGCGTGTACAAAGACCGCATTGAAAGAACCACGAACATTTGCTAACGGGTGATTCAGCGGAATCATTGCGGGATGCACCCGAACGACGATGCCGTCTTCTTGGCCATCCGTTGATATAAGCTCGGCAATAGCTAGAAGTTTGATGACGAATCCCATGTCGCGTGCAGCCGTAATATCTGCCTTAGTGACGGATCCAATTCCTTCGCAGTGGACGTCGGCCAAGGTCACCCTTGTGTGGAACGCCAATTCAGCCAAAATGGCTGCCTTCGCAGCAGCATCGATTCCATCAACATCAAGCGAGGGGTCGGCTTCCAGGTAGCCAAGGGCAGCAGCTTCAGCAAACACCTCGTCGTAATCTGCACCTTCTTCATCCATTTTTGTTAGCATGAAATTGGTGGTGCCATTAACAATTCCCATAACTTTGGTGACGCGATCCCCCGCTAGCGACTCACGTAATGGTCGAATGAGTGGGATCGCTCCGGCAACGGCCGCCTCAAAATAGAGGTCAACACCAGATGCCTCCGCAGCCGCATACAGGGCGGCGCCATCTTCCGCCATAAGGGCTTTATTTGCCGTGATCACACTGGATCCAGCCTTCATGGCGGCAAGAATCAAAGTACGCGCAGGCTCTATTCCCCCCATCACTTCGATCACGATGTCTGCCCCGCTGAGCGCGACCGAATCGAGATCTTGCGTGAGTAGGGACTGGGGAATCCCCTCACGTTGCTTATTGATGTCCTTAACGCCGACAGAAATCAGTTCGAGGTCAGCACCCACGCGGTGAGCAAGATCATGCTGATGTCGGTTCAGAAGCCGAGCGACTGAGGATCCAACCGTGCCCGCACCCAACATGGCGATTCGGACGGGTGGAGCAGACTTATCACGCTCTGACATGAATCTCCTCAAATGACATTTCCTGGGACCAGCGGCCTTATTCTGTCAAAGTGAATCGCCATGGTTTCACTAGCCGGCAAAAGGATCAAGTGCCAGCAGATCATCAAATGTCTCCCGACGAAGAATCAACTGACTTTCACCATCACGAACAGATACGACGGCAGGTCGGGGAATCTGGTTGTAGTTTGAAGCCATCGAGCGGCAGTAGGCGCCTGTAGCGGCAACAGCAATGAGGTCACCAGGTGTGATGTCTGAGGGTAACCAAGCATCCCGCACCACGATATCCCCGGATTCACAGTGTTTTCCTACCACTCGGCTCAACACTTGCTCTGAGGTGGAACTTCGCGATACAAGTGCAACGCTGTATTGCGCTCCATAAAGCGATGTTCGGATGTTGTCACTCATTCCACCATCGACTGAGATATAGACGCGCTCGCCATGATCCAGTTTGACTTTCTTGACCGTTCCCACTTCATAGAGAGTGATTCCCGCTTTGCCAACTATTGCTCTGCCAGGTTCGTAACACAATGCAGGAACGGGTATTCCAACCTTGGCGCACTCGCGAAAAACAATGTCCCTGATCTGCATCGCCATAGCCTGCACGTTCAGTGGATCATCTTCTGGAAGATAGGCAATTCCCATGCCGCCACCAAGATTGAATTCTTCGCATTCAATTCCCTGTTTGTCATAAATGTTGTGCGCCACGCCAACCACCCGGGTCGCTGCAACTTCGAATCCAGCTGAGTCGAAAATTTGTGAACCAATATGTGAATGCAGGCCCATGAAGTGCAACGACGGCAACTTGGTGATGCGAAGGACAGCCTCTTCGACGTCACCGTCCTGTACTGAAAGGCCAAATTTTTGATCCTCGTGTGCGGTCGCAATAAATTCATGCGTATGGGCTTCCACACCAACTGTTGCACGAACCAGTACTTTGGCCACGACGTTGAGCTCGGCGGCAATGGCAGCCACCCGGACTATCTCGTCAAATGAGTCGATCACTATCCGTCCGACTCCATAATCAAGAGCCATTCGAATTTCACTTTCAGATTTGTTGTTTCCGTGCATAAGCAACTTGTCACCAGGGATTCCTGCACGAATAGCTATTGCGAGTTCACCGCCGGTTGCGACATCAATTCCCAAACCCTCTTCGAAGACCCACTTAGCTATGGCAACACTGAGAAATGCTTTGGCCGCGTAGTAAACCGTGCCACCTTCATTTTCCGCCAAATATGCCCTAGCAAACTCCTGAGCGCGATCACGAATATCTTTTTCATCAAAGAGAAATAGCGGAGTTCCGTATTCGGCGGCTAATTCAACAACTCCTTGACCGCCGATCTGGAATTCACCGCGGTCATTTCTGCCGGCATTCTCTGGCCAGACGTGGGACGAAGTGGGATCACCGACCGGACTGGATGCTTGGGATTCCCGCGCCATTTGAGCGTGACGAGGTCCCGCCGGATGTGCCTGCATTGGTCGAGTCTATCGGTTTTTACATTTTTGCAGGAGCGCTGACTCCTAAGAGATCCAAACCGTTGGCAAGTGTTTGCGCCGTTGCAGCGCACACCCATAAGCGAGCTATGTGGACGCCGCTTAGTTCTTCGTCAGATCGGGGCAAAACGCGACATGCGTCATAAAAACGGTGATAAGCAGTCGCAAGTTCCTCTAAATAGCGAGCGACTCGGTGCGGCTCTCGCAACTCTGCAGCAGCTGTAATGACTGCAGGGAATTTCTCAACTACTCCGAGAAGTTCATTTTCCTGCTCGGAATCGAGGAGTTCAGGGGAAAATTCACTATTTCGCCAATCGACGCCCACATCATGTGCGTTGCGCAAAACTGACGCGATGCGAGCATGGGCGTACTGGACATAAAACACCGGATTGTCATTAGCCTTTCGAGCAATCTCTTCCAGGTCAACAACAAGTGGTGTATCCACCGGATACCGAGCCAACGTGTATCGCGCGGCGTCCACTCCGACCTCTTCGACAAGTTCTTCCAATGTCACAATCTGACCGGAACGCTTGGATAGTTTTACTTCAACTCCTCCGCGCGTGATTTTAACAAGTTGACCAATCAAAATTTCAATATTTTCATCCATATCGTCACCGGCACAGGCTGCGACTGCTCGCAATCTATTCACGTAGCCGTGATGGTCTGCCCCAAGCAAATAGATTGCTGTGTCAAATCCGCGTGTGCGCTTATCAAGGTAGTACGCGGTATCGGCAGCAAAATAGGTTCGCTCCCCATTCTCCTTGATCAAGACCCGATCTTTGTCGTCGCCAAATGTTGAGGTTCTCAGCCACAGCGCACCTTCAAATTCGTAGACGTGCCCTTGCTCAACGAGTCGCGTTTGAGCCCGTTCAACAGCCCCTGAATCGTAGAGTTTGCGTTCGGAGTACCACACATCAAAATGAGTTCGAAAAAGTTCGAGGACATCTTTTTGCTGCTGTAGTTGCAATGCGTAGGACTCCTCGCGAAAAGCGACCATTTGCTCGCTCTCCGGAAGCTGATGAAACTCCGGATGCTCGCGGATAATTCGTGCAGCAAGATCCAAAATGTAACCACCATGGTAACCATCTTCTGGAACCGCTTTTCCCCACGAAGCAGCCATGACCGATTCGCCGAACTTATCCATTTGAACACCGCGATCATTGATATAAAACTCGGTTGTAACGTCTGCTCCCGCGGCCGCCAACACACGGGCGAGCGCGTCTCCCACAGCTGCCCAACGAGTATGACCAAGGTGCAGCGGACCTGTGGGATTTGCCGAAATGAATTCAACGTTGAAACTCTTGCCCATCAATGAGTCGTTGCGGCCATAGGCAGAACCTTGATTCACCACCTGTTGGGCAATTTCTCCCTGCGTCTGCGCCGAGAGCCGAATGTTCACAAATCCGGGACCGGCAACGCTAACTTCCGTGAAAGCTGGGTCAGCTCTCAAGGCCTCGGCGATCTTCAGCGCCAAATCTCTGGGCGCGATAGTCGAGGATTTTGCAGCGACCAGTGCCACATTGGTGGCGTAGTCCCCATGCTCACGCGACTTTGGGCGCTCGAGGGTAACTTCCACACCCGCGGTCAAGATTCCTTGCGCCAAAAGTTCGTCCACAACCCGCTGGACGCTCTCCCGAACGTCATTAATTGCCACGGCGCGAGCGTATCTGCTCACAAGCAAGGCGTGACATAGAGTGCTCATATGGCTACGGACGACGAAATTGAAAAACTACTACGAGAAATCTCGGCGCAAGATTCACAACAGCCCGCACCCGTGCAGCGCAAAGAATCGGGCGCTCCGGCTCAGCGTGATCAATCAACTTCTGGTGGAAGAGTTGCCTACGCAGCGATTGGCGCGGCAGTCATGGGCGCAGGAGGGGCAGTGGCTGGCCTATTACTTCCCGGGATCTCAATATTCAGCACGGGCATTGGCGCCGCTGTCGGTGCTTTCGTCATCGCTCTGGTCAGCGGTCCCCCGCGCTGGTTTTCTCGCTAGAGCACGATCGCGGGTCAAACCCTCAACAATTGACCCGATAAAGAATCCGAGAAATACAAAATAGGCCCAGATCAACACTGCAATCGGAGCTCCGAAAACAACGAGTGCTGATCCAACGGTTGAGGATTGATCAGCGTAAATCCCGAATGCTCCAATCGACAAAATGATTAACGTTGTTGCAACGAGTAAACCTGGCGATCTCCACGTCACGACTCCGCTAGAACCGCTC
>CANMNM010000014.1 GCA_947499275.1 Actinomycetota bacterium
ACCGTGGAAATTATTGCCCCCGGTTTCGGCGGAATCAACCTAGAAGATATTTCAGCACCACGCTGCTTTGAAGTTGAACGCAGACTTCGCGAGCGCCTCAATATCCCCGTTTTCCACGATGATCAACACGGCACCGCAGTTGTTGTTTTGGCCGCGCTGATTAATGCGTCCAAGCTGGTCAAGAAGGAACTATCCTCGCTGAGAATTGTCATGTCGGGTGCGGGAGCTGCTGGCGCAGCCGTCGCATATTTACTACTTCATGCCGGCGTCGAGAGCATCATGCTTTTTGACTCAAAAGGTGCAGTTTCAACGGCCAGGACCAACTTGGACCCTGATCGGACTGAGCTAGCAAAGCGCACCAACCTGGGTATGTTCACCGGCTCACTCAGCCAAGCATTGGTTGATGCCGATGTCTTTATTGGTTTATCCCAACCCAATCTGATTACAGCAGCAGATGTTGAAAAGATGGCCAAGGATTCAATAGTTTTCGCACTGGCAAACCCTGACCCGGAAATCAATCCGATTGAGGCAGCAAAATTTGCTAAGGTCGTTGCTACGGGACGCAGCGACTTTCCCAATCAGATAAACAACGTACTTGCATTCCCCGGTATTTTCCGCGGATTACTTGACAGCGGTGCAATCGACATAACGGAAGAAGTCCTCATGGCTTCGGCTAAGGCGATCGCCGACTGTGTCAGCGAGAATGCCCTTTCCTCTGTTTATATTGTTCCCAGCGTTTTCGACAGCAGTGTGGCCCCGGCGGTTGCCGCAGCGGTCATCGCGGCAACAAAAGTTACGAGTTCTGGTAACTAGAGTTTCTCAACGGGGGCATAGCGCAGCAAGAGTCGCTTAACTCCTGAGGCGCCAAAGTCAATCGTTGCATCAGCGCGATCACCGCTTCCACCCGTTTCGACAACCGTGCCCATGCCGAATTTTTCATGGGTGACACGGTCCCCCGCGCTGAGTGAAATCGTGTTGGAACTGACACTTTTGCTACCTCGGTGCAGGGAGGAATCTGATCCAGACCAGCTGGTTGAACCAGAACTAGAGCTCGAGGCAAACATGGGAGGCGCTTCACGCTCCCAACTGATGTGTTGTTCTGGGATTTCATCAAGGAAACGACTTTGTGGATTGGCCGCCGGGCTCCCCCAAGAGGATCGGGTAAGAGACCGACTCAGGAACAGGCGTTGGCGGGCACGGGTAATGCCGACATAAGCCAGTCGCCTTTCCTCTTCTAATTCCCGCGCCTCACCAAGGGACCTCGAATGGGGAAAGATCCCTTCTTCCATACCGGTAAGGAAAACGGTTGGGAATTCCAATCCCTTAGCCGTATGCAGGGTCATCAGGGTGACCACACCCCCGTGGTCCTCGCCTTCGGGGATTGAATCGGCGTCAGCGACCAATGCGACATTCTCCAAAAAGTCAATCAACGTTCCTTCAGGGTTGTCAACGAGGAAGGCTGCAGCAACCGACTCGAGCTCGGCGAGGTTTTCAATTCGACTTTCATCTTGTAAATCATTTGAAGCGCGTAGCTCTGAGAGATAACCACTTTGTTCGACGGCGGCTTGAACGACCATTGCCGGTTCGGTGCCGGATTCAAACAAGGTCTGCAACGCATGCATCAACTCAACAAAACTTGCAATTGCGCTGATGGAACGGGTGGCCAGTCCCGGCACGTCAGATGCTCGCTGCAGGCTTTCAAAAAAAGTGATGCGTTCGCGTTCCGCAAAGGCACCAATCATTGCTTCTGCGCGGTCACCGATCCCGCGTTTGGGGGTGTTGAGGATTCGACGTAGAGATACTTCGTCGGCGGGATTAACAATTGTGCGCAGGTAGGCCAAAATGTCTCGGACTTCTTTGCGTTCATAAAAGCGAACACCACCAACAACCTTGTAAGGCATTCCTGTTCGAATAAAAACTTCTTCGACCGCTCGCGACTGTGCATTCGTGCGATAAAAAACTGCTGTGTCGCCCGGCCGCGAGATTCCTTCGTCGGACATGCGGTCGATCTCACGTGCGATGAATGACGCTTCGTCGTGTTCGTCATCTCCCACATAGACCTTGATCAAGTCACCGTCGCCCGAGTCGGTCCATAAATTCTTGGCTCGACGTGACGTGTTTTTCGCGATCACCGCATTGGCTGCACTCAAAATGGTCTGGGTCGACCGATAATTTTGTTCCAGAAGGATTGTGCTCGCATTGGGATAGTCGCGCTCGAATTCCTCAATGTTGCGAATCGTGGCGCCGCGGAATGCGTAAATTGATTGATCGGCGTCACCCACCACACACAATTCACCCGGCGGTGGTGAGTCAGGTGAGGCGGCGATTGTCCCGACAAGTTCCTTGATCAACATATATTGGGCATGGTTGGTGTCCTGGTATTCGTCAACCAGGATCTGACGGAACCGGCGCCGATACATATTGGCAACCTCGGGGAAAAGTTGCAATAGTGCGACGGTTGAACCAATCAGGTCGTCAAAATCAAATGCGTTAGCAAGAGTCAGTCGGTTTTGATATTCGCGATAAATCTGAGCAATTACCGACTCAATAGCGGCGTCTTTGTCAGAGGACAGTTGGGTATTTGTGAGGAAAGTTTCGTGGTCGATCAATTCATTTTTTGCCGCTGATATCCGGGAAAGCACCATACGCGGACGCGTGTTCTTCGCATCGATATTGAAATCACGCAGGATCAAAGTGATCAGGCGCAGTGAATCTTGGGTGTCATAGATTGTGAAATTGGCTTTTACCCCAAGCCGGTGGGCCTCCGCGCGCAAAATACGTACACAGGCACTGTGAAATGTTGAGACCCACATGGTGCGACCCGCTGGTCCAACAATGTCGACAACGCGATCCTTCATTTCGGCGGCAGCCTTATTGGTGAATGTGATCGCAAGAATTTGTCCGGGGGTTGCATCCCCGGTGGCCAATAGATGTGCGATTCGGCGGGTAAGAACCCTAGTTTTCCCCGATCCTGCCCCAGCCACGATCAAAAGTGGGCTGCCCCGATGCTCAACCGCCGTGCGTTGGGCGGGGTTGAGGTCTTCGAGTAATTGATCCCCTCGTTGCGAAAATAACTGGGATTGGCTCGAGTCAGACACTGAAGCAGTCTAGGCCCAAACACCGACACCCGAACACGCGGCGAAAATCAGCGTTTGATGAAGCCAATCACGCTTACCCAGGCTCTTGCCGGGACATTTGAGGCAAGTGCGACCAGTCCCTTATCTCCAACTTCTGCAACCACAATGGATGTGGTCTTTCCTTTCGCGGTGACGGTCGCTGAACGTGACCCGTAGTCAACTCCGCCAACGGCATAAGCGGCCAAACGACCATCAGTGCCCTTGCCTCTGGTCGTGACTCGAAGAATTACCGCTGCCACCTTTTTTTGTTTTTTGGGCACGTCACCGATCCCGGTGGCTTTGACCAACTTCACTTCGGTACCGTCAAATTTAGCCGTTGTCAGTTTTTTGGAGGACATACCGCGAGCTTTCAGCGGCACTGCACTCGTTTGGTATCCCAGTACCTCAACTTTCACCTGCACCGATGGCTTTTTGGAAGCTGAAAGTTGAACTGTTCCGCCAACAACGGGGACAACTAAAATTGCGGTTCGAGTTTTTGCTTTTCGCACCTTAAGTGTTGCCGCATTGACCTTTTCACCAATTTGACCAATGCGAAGCTTGCCCTTTTTCGTTGACTCGCTGGTCGTCACGGTGACAAGTGCACTCGTCGCACCAACCGGTAAACCTGCGAGTGTCACGGTGCGGGTCTCACCCGGCTGTATTGCACCTTGGCTTATTGATTCATAGCCGAGTTCGGCTCCAATACCGATGAACTCGCCTTCCTCGGGTGCAGCACCTGGTGCTGGCAAGGCCGGAACGGTAGGTGCAACTGGCGCGGGGACAGGTGCAGGGAGCGGTCCAAACTCGGTCATTGGCGCGATCAAGGTATCGCTAACAACCTCAGCCTTGTTTTCCACTCCGGAGCCAGCGGGGTAATAACCTAAAACGTCTACGGTGACATCTGTGGCACCGGCCGTAGTAGCAATTGCGATAGTTCCATCGGATGCGACCGGGATGATTGCATCCCCGGACGCATCAGAGTTTATCGGCGCTTTAACCACGGGAACGCTGGAACCTGCTCCCGGCGCCCAAGCACGCAGAGTCGTGGGCGCATTTGCCCCCAAGACCGAGACGCGAATCAAGACTGCAGCAACACCGTCCGCGGGCACCCCACCGACCCCGGTAACTTTTGCAAAAATTCGCTTACTGTCTCCATTCCAACGATCCTGCTGCAATCGACAACGTTCTTTCACTCCGATTGCAGATCGAGTGTCTACAACTCGAACCTGATCAACGGCAACTACTCCACCAACACGGCTAGCGGGAGCGCCGGAGGTTGAAGATCTATCGCGTGCGCAAAACGGAACATTCATGGCGGTGCCGTCCCAGAATGAACTGCGACCCGATGCACCATCCCAGGTCAGTGAGATATGAATGTGGTTTCGGTGACAGGTGTTATCCGATCCTTTATCCGGCTTTGCAAAACAGCCTTTGAGTTCGGTCCACCCTTTCCCAATGTCATAGCCACGCCAAATCCGGTCGTTCCAACCGATGTACATCACTCCAAGTCGGATTGCATTGCCGTATTCGACGCCGAATTGATCCGGTCCCATTAACCAATTCAGGAATGTTTCGGCTTCAGAGCGATCTTCCGCAACGCGCACATTGCCCATCCAGTCGATTGCACGGCCTTCTTTATGCTCACTTTGGCCTCCGACTCCACAGTCACGTGGGATCCACACAACTTCATCTTGGCCATAGGTTGCCTTTATCAGGTCAGCGAGGCGCTGGGTTCCTGGTTTTGCAACCGGGTCGCACTGGGCTTGACCCTCGTATTCGGGGTGAATGTCGTACTCGGCAGGGAGCGCGACCGGGGCGCCAGCGGGCGCCGGGGCAGCGGGTAAACCGACACCTGGAACGGGCGCACCGGCCAGCACACCGGTCCAGTTGGTTGATTGCCACCCGCTTCCATCAGCTGATGCTGGGCTAGCTTGCAGGATTAATGCACTCGCACATAGGAAAATGCCGCCACCGCGCAGAAGCGCGCGCAAGGAAGGCAGGGCGAATCGCCCTGTACTATGGGGAAGCACATGCATACTCTGACACGAAAGTGGCGCATGTGACTAATCCACACGAGTAAGAACATGCGTGTAATTCAGAAATTTTGCCAAATAAGACGATTTATAGAGGGAATTTAATGGAAATCGAACGCATTCTGGTCGTAACCGCCCACCCGGACGACGTGGATTTCGGTGCGGGAGGCACGGTCCGCAAGTGGACCCAGTCCGGAATAGCGGTCAGCTACTGTATTTGCACCAATGGTGACGCCGGTGGGGCCGATCGGGATATTCCCCGAAGCGAGATTCCCAAGATTCGCCAAGCCGAGCAGCGAGCCGCCGGCGCCGCTCTGGGTGTGACCGATATTCATTTCCTGGGTTACCCCGACGGGAATCTGCAGGTAACCCAGGACTTGCGCCGGGATATCAGTCGGGTTATCCGCCAGGTCAAACCCCAACGGGTCGTGATCCAATCCCCCGAACGCAACTGGGATCGGATTTATTCCGCGCACCCCGATCACCTCGCTGCCGGTGAAGCCGCAATTTTTTCGGTCTATCCCGATGCCAGGAATCCATTCGCCCACCCAGTTTTGCTCGATAAGGAGGGGCTAGACGCGTGGAGTGTCGGTGAAGTGTGGGTGATGGGCGCACCCGAGGTCAATCACTATGAAGACGTCACCGACATGTTGCCGCACAAGTTGGCCGCCTTACAAGCGCACGAATCACAAACCGCACACATGGACGACCTTGAAGGACGCATCCGAACCTGGATGGGCGCCACCGCAATTGAGGCTGGGTTTGGCCCTGAGGCACTCGCTGAAAGTTTCCGGATAGTTAATACGGCGTGAAGCGCTCGGTTGTTTAGTTCCAGAGAACGGCAATAAAAATATTAGCGATGCTCAGCGCGCCAATTGCTGCCCACAATGCAACCTGGGGTGGAGTTTTCTTGCGGCCAATGAATGCTAACGCCGTAACGACCAACACGATCACGAGTTTCACAGCAATCTTCGTGGTGTCTATTTCTTCGTCGACCGTCCCACTTTCCGCCAGACCAACCAAGATGACACCGGTGACAAGTTGGGTGAGCGCGCCGTGGAACATCGCGGCATTGACGCCTTTTGTGGGGCTTGACATCTGCACGATGAATCCGCCAACCAAACTGGCAAGACCGATGAAATGCAGAATGACAACGAGGTTGTAAATGAAATCCATGGGGCTACACTAGCCGGTCTCAACGGTGATAGACCTGTTTATTCCCATTCAATGGTGCCCGGGGGTTTGCTGGTGACGTCGAGGGTCACCCGGTTCACCTCAGCAACCTCATTGGTAATTCGGTTGGAAATTTTTGCGATCAGGTCATAGGGCAACCGGGACCAATCCGCGGTCATTGCGTCTTCACTTGACACTGGTCGCAGCACAATCGGGTGTCCGTATGTGCGGCCATCACCCTGCACCCCAACACTTCTCACGTCTGCCAACAGCACAACGGGGAATTGCCACACATCGCGATCCAGGCCTGCTGCGCTGAGCTCCTCGCGGGCAATCAGATCCGCTCGGCGCAGAATCTCCAAGCGCTCTTCATTGACAGCACCAATAATGCGGATTGCTAAGCCTGGTCCGGGGAATGGGTGTCGCCACACAATTTCTGGTGGTAACCCAAGGTCTAAACCCACCTGTCGGACTTCGTCTTTGAACAATGTGCGCAGTGGCTCCACCAAAGTGAATTCGAGGTCCTCTGGTAAACCACCAACATTGTGGTGGCTTTTTATGTTGGCGGTACCTGAACCGCCACCGGATTCAACCACGTCTGGGTAAAGGGTTCCCTGTACTAAGAATTCAACTTTCCTACCGGAACTGCCAGCCTGTTCAACAACCTGCGCTGCCGCGTCTTCAAAGACTCGAATGAACTCACGGCCAATTATTTTTCGCTTTGTCTCCGGATCGGTGACGTCGGCGAGTGCATCAAGGAACCTTTTTTTTGCATCAACGACAATCAACTTGATACCGGTTGCCGCAACGTAGTCGCGCTCGACCTGCTCTGCTTCACCCGCGCGCAATAGTCCGTGGTCCACGAACACGCAGGTGAGTTGATCCCCAACCGCTTTGTGGACTAGCGCCGCAGCAACGGCCGAGTCGACTCCACCAGAGAGCCCACAAATCACTTCCGAGTTACCGATCTGAGCAGAGATTCGGGCAACCTGTTCATCAATGACATTGGACATGGTCCAGTTTCGTTCACACCTTGCCACGTGAATTAAGAAATTTGAAAGGACTTTCTGACCGAACTGTGAGTGCATGACTTCAGGGTGGAACTGAACTCCTGCGCGCGAATGCTCAAGGTCTTCAAAGCCCGCGACAGGGGCACCTGCTGAGACCGCGCACACATTAAAATTCTCTGGCACCGAAATAACCGCGTCCCCGTGACTCATCCAGACTGAAATTGACTCAGGAATATCAGAAAAAATCTTTGCTGTTTTTGTTGTGAGATCGGTACGCCCATATTCACTGGTACCCGTGCGCGCGACTTCCCCGCCCAGTGATTTAGCCATCAGTTGAAAGCCGTAACAAATCCCGAAAATCGGAATCCCTAAATCAAAGATCTCCGAATCAAATGATGGAGCGCCCGGGGCATAAACACTGGATGGCCCACCGCTGAGAATAATCGCCGATGGAGATTTTTCCACTACTTCCTGGGCAGTAATGAAGTGGGCCACAATTTCAGAATAGATGTTTTCTTCGCGAACCCGTCGGGCAATCAATTGTGCGTACTGGGCTCCGAAGTCAACAACGAGCACTGGTCCAGATGGGTTCGCAGGCATTGTCTAAGCGTAGTAGCGGGGCGGTTAACTACTGAATGCGCCAAGTGCAAGCAATGCGATGACCAGTACCAGGTAGATGGCCCCACCAACAACGAATGTCAGAACCATGAATCTGCGTGCCCAAAGAGCAGCTCTTGCAGCTCCACTTTCGTCACCGTTCTCGAGCCGACCGCGTGATGTCAAAGCGCACGAAACTGCGACTATTCCCGTGGGTAGGAAGAACAAGATTGCGGCAATCAGAGACGATCGCAAATACGTCTTTGGCGCCGAGTTCATTGGCTAACCCTAATCACCCGGGCAAGCCACTTGCATCCCAGACGCAAGACTTCTAACGCCAGCCGATTCTTTTCATGAGCCCAAGTGAAGTGGTGAGAAGGTTTCCCCACTTTTCGTCGCTGAGACCAAACGGTGGGCCGAAGCCCAATGCATTTTGGGTGGCAATTGTTTGTGACTCGGTGTACTGCACAATCCCGGCTAACCCGTGCCTGCGACCAAGTCCTGATGCACCAAATCCACCCATGGGGGCACCAAGGGACGACCACGCTGTTGCATAGCCTTCGTTGATATTGACCGTGCCGGCCTTAAGTTGCTTGGCAATTGCCAACGCTCGTTTTTTATCCCGGGAAATCACACTCGCATTGAGTCCGTATTCGGAGTCGTTAGCTAGTTCGATCGCTTGGGCATCACTTGAATAACTACTGATCGAAACAACCGGGCCAAATGTTTCCTCGCGACACACATTCATGTTTTCTGCGACACCCGTAAGAATTGTTGGTGCAATAGTGGCACCACCGCTGAGCTCACCACCCGTGTGAATTGTGGCACCTTTTTCGCGAGCATCGGTGATAAAAGCCATGACTCGCGCTGCGTGAACGGGTGAAATGAGTGGGCCGTAGGAGCCGCCCCAACCCACTGAGCCTTGGTAGGTCATTGCCCGAGTTCTTCGAACGAACGCCCCAAGGAACTCTTGTTCAATGCTGTTGTGAACATAAAGTCGCTCAATGCTGATACAGAGTTGACCCGTATTTCCAAAGCAAGCGCGCGTAGCAATCTCAGCTGCTTTTTCGATATCAGCATCGGCACGAATGATCATTGCATTCTTTCCACCAAGTTCTAATGCGGAACTAATCAGGCGTTCGCCACACTGGGCAGCAACAATTCGACCCACTTTGGTTGAACCGGTGAACATCAAGAAATCAACTTGGTTGATCAATGGCGTTCCCAGTTGCGCACCGTCACCGATCACCACACCAAAGAGTTCGCGTGGCAAACCAGCCTGGTGAAGCAAATCAATGACGTAAAGCGCCGTGACACTTGTTAGAGGATCGGGTTTAAGGACTACTCCGTTACCGGCAAGTAGCGCTGGAATTGCATCACTGACGGCGAGGGTCAGCGGGTAATTCCACGGAGCAATAATGCCCACCACGCCTACTGGAACATGTCGCTCAATTGCACTGATGAGTAAGGGAAATGCCCCCGGGTGCCTTCGATCTTTGAGCGCACCAAGGTGGCGGGCGTAATAACGCGCATTCAGCGTTACATCGAGTAATTCTTCATTTGCATCTCGGCGGGGTTTACCCGTCTCCCATTGAATGAGGTCAAGTAATTCGCTTTTGTTGGCCAAGACCAGGTCATGAAAGGCCAAAATCACTTTGGCGCGTTCTCTCAGTGAACGAGTTGCCCAGATTTGTTGCGCTGCTCGGGCTGCCTGGACAGCGGCCCTGACATCACTTTCAGTTGACACGCTGAGTGAATACAACTCTTCTCCGTAGGGAGAACGGATATTTAAACGATCTTGTGAAGTATTGGTTGGTAGCGCTACAACTCGCGGCCAGTAGTGCAGTTCTTCAATTACCCCGGCCATGATTAGGAGACGATCATTTCGATCCGCTGGAATTCTTTCAAGTCGCTGTATCCCGTAGTGGCCATTGCTTTGCGCAAAGCGCCCACGAGATTCATCGTTCCATCACCCGTTGTTGCTGGGCCATTCAGAATCTGATCCAAAGTCCCCACCTGCTTCATTTGGTGACGCTCCCCGCGGGGAAGAGTTGCGTGCCAAGCCTCTGAACCCCAGTGAGTGCCACCACCGGGTGAGTCCGTACCGCGTGAGAGCACGGAACCAATCATGGCTGCGTCAGCGCCACAAGCAAATGCTTTAACGATGTCTCCGCTATTGCCCATCGACCCATCGGCGATCACATGCACGTAGCGTCCACCGGATTCATCGAGATAGTCACGCCGCGCTGAAGCAACATCGGCGATCGCAGTTGCCATGGGAACCCGGACACCGAGGACTTCTGAGGTCGTGTGTGAGGAGCCTCCGCCAAAACCAACGAGAACGCCAGCAGCACCCGTTCGCATAAGGTGTAAGGCAGCCTGAGCGGTCGCGCAACCCCCAACAATTACGGGGATATCCAGTTCATGAATAAAGCTTTTTAGGTTCAGTGGTTCACCGCTCGCAGCCACATGTTCGGCGGAGACGGTTGTTCCACGAATGACCAAAATTTCTGCACCACTACTTGCGGCGATGGGCGCTAGTTCTGCTGTCCGTTGCGGCGACACGGCTACCGAGACCGTGATTCCACTTTCTTTGAGCTGGGTAATCCGGTTCTTGATTAATTCGTGGTCAACCGGTTTATCCGAATACAGCCTTTGCAATAGTGACGTTGCTTGATCTTGGCTAACGTTGGCTATCTCACGCAAGTAAATGGTTGGGTCCTCATAGCGTCCCCACAACCCTTCCAGGTTGAGTACGGCGAGTACTCCATTGCGCGAAATCGTGACAGCGCTTTGCGGTGACACAACAGAATCCATTGGTGCAGCAATAAGTGGGGTCGCAAATTTGTAGGCGTCGATGTTCCAATTCGTTGACACCTCGGATGCATCTCGGGTGCGACGCTGAGGCGCAATGGCAACCTGATCAAATGAATAGCCTTGACGGGCAGACTTCGTGCCACCGATTACAACTTCAACCATTATTACCGCCCCGAGTAGTTTGGTGCTTCGATTGTCATTTGAATGTCATGTGGGTGACTCTCGCGTAACCCAGCTGCCGTGATTTGCACCAGACGGCCTTTCTCACCCAGTTCGACCATGTTGTGTGCACCGGCGTAACCCATGGCGGCTCGGAGTCCACCAACGAGCTGATGCGCAACTGCCCCAAGAGGTCCCCGGTAGGAGACCAAGCCTTCAATTCCTTCAGGGACAAGTTTGTCATCACTTAACACGTCATCTTGGGAATAACGATCCTTTGAATAAGAACGTGCTTCCCCGCGGCTTTGCATGGCGCCAAGGGAACCCATGCCACGATAGGACTTGAATTGTTTTCCGTTAACGAAAACAACGTCACCCGGTGCTTCCTCGCAACCTGCCAGGAGTGAACCCAACATAACCGTGTTGGCTCCAGCAACAATTGCTTTAGCAATATCACCACTGTATTGAATCCCGCCATCGGCGATTACCGGAATTCCAGCAGCTCGTGCAACATAGGCGGCTTCCTCGATCGCGGTGATCTGAGGGACACCGACGCCAGCAACAACCCTCGTTGTGCAGATAGAGCCCGGGCCGACCCCGACTTTTACCCCGTCGGCACCGGCGTCAATCAGCGCTTGGGCGCCTTCTCTGGTGGCGATATTGCCCCCGACTACATCAACTGTGAATTCTTTTTTGATTCGGGCAACCATGTCCAATACCGCCCGCGAGTGACCGTGGGCCGTATCAACTATGAGGAAGTCAACGCCCGCTGCGACGAGGGCTTCTGCCCGTTTAAACGATTCATCACCGACGCCAATTGCTGCACCCACAACAAGCCGACCCAGTGCATCTTTTGACGCATTTGGGTACTTATCGGCTTTGACAAAGTCCTTCACCGTGAATAATCCACGCAGTTTTCCATCACCGTCAACAAGTGGCAGTTTTTCAACCTTCTTTGTAGCCAACAAATTCAATGCATCGAGCGGCGCTACACCAACCGGCGCCGTTACTAGAGGCATAGGAGTCATTACTTCGCTGACCACTCGCGACATATTTTCTTCAAATCGCATGTCTCGATTTGTCACGATTCCTACGAGGATCCCATTGGAGTCAACAACTGGGACACCACTAATTCGATAACGCCCACACAGACGATCAACGTCAGCCAACGTGTCAGTAGGTAGGCAAGTGATTGGGTCGTGCACCATTCCGGCTTCACTGCGTTTCACAAGATCAACCTGTGCAGCCTGGGCCTCTATTGGCAGGTTTCGGTGAAGAACGCCCACGCCCCCTTGACGGGCCATGGAAATCGCCATGCGGGATTCGGTGACAGTATCCATGGCGCTGGACACCAATGGCATTTTGATCGAAATATTTCTAGTAACAAAAGCGGAAGTGTTTACTTCACTCGGCACAACATCGGAGATTCCCGGCAACAGCAGGACATCATCAAAAGTGAGGCCCAAGAATGCAACCTTGCTCGTTCGGTCAACCACGGGGCCTCCTCGAGGATAAAGCCCTAGGTTAGTCGCTCGCGACTTCGCGGATAAGCGCGACCGCGCTCATGAGGTCACCTGCCACGTGGACCCCGCGAGGCGGGTCGTTCAGCCAGCCCGGGCCACCAATCACGATTCTGGGGTTAGGGCGAAGTGAGGGCAATTTAGTGAGGTCTTCACAATTGGATGCATCTTTGATTTGGGACCATAAGAAGACTGCGCGCGGGCCGGTTCGAGTGATTACATCACCCAGACTTTCCAGTGGTATGCCGCTGCCCAAGTGCACAAAGCGAATTCCCTGCTCAGCCAAACCGGCGCCGACGGCCCAGACGGGAAGTTGATGTGAATCACCGCTCATTGATCCCAATATGACCGTTGACCGCGAAGTTTTTACTTTAGTTTCGTAGGCAAATCGAGAAAACTCGGACTGGATCGCGGTAGAGAGGATGTGTTCAACTTCAATACCGCATTGCCGCAATTCCCACATCTCGCCAATGCTTTTTAAGATGGGAAGTAGCAACTCATTCCAGGTGGGGACAACCCCAATGTCTTTCAAAGATTCATTGATTATCGATGCACACGCGGCTTGGTCAAGGGCACTTGTCGCCTTAGCGAGCCCGCGAGCCCGGCGATCACAACCTGGGGTCGCCACGACATTGCCACCACCACTGCGACCGATCCGTGAACCCGTCGGCTCTCCCTGGGAATGATCGGGCTTAAATTCAGTCAGGTCCTGGCCCAAAGTGGCCGCCGCCGAGGCTGCCGGTGAGTGGCCTGAGCGAATCAGAGCTGTCATGTAGTCCAGGCGAGCCAGATCCGCCGCTGAGTAGCGCCTATTCTTCCCGTCAACTCGCTGACTGGGACCCACGCCGTATCGACGATCCCAGGTTCGAAGGGTTGCCGGCGCAATCCCTAATCTGCGAGCGGCCACGGCCACGGTGACACTCAGTTCACTATTGACCGGCTCCACGTCGGTGGGATGAGTGAAAGACACCTAACAATTATGGAGCATAAGTCCAATTTCCGCATCTTGTGATTCAACTCACAGCGTGTTATATTGACCAACGTATGAAACGCTTTGTATTATTAAGGCCCATAAGGCAGTACTAACGTAGTATCAAGGAGTAGACATGGCTGATGTATCACGTCTCCCCGGCCCCAACGCAGACACATGGGACTGGCAGCTTCTTGGACTATGCCGCGGTGAAGACCCCAATATGTTCTTCCACCCCGAAGGGGAACGCGGTCCCGCCCGGATCAACCGGGATACCTCCGCGAAAGCCGTCTGCGGCGCTTGCCCCGTCAAGGTTCAGTGCGCCCAACATGCTCTGGCTGTTCGTGAGCCCTACGGCGTGTGGGGTGGACTCACCGAAGACGAGCGAGAAGAGATTTACGCCGGTCGCTTGAAGCCTAGTGTGGCCGTTGGCAGCGAAATCAACACGGAACCTGTTGGGTTCCCCATGCACATCGCAACCGCTTCGTAATCTTTTAACTAGCAGAAGAACTCAAAACTTCACATAATCAAAGGGTGGGGCCGCATCTGCGGCCCCACCCTTTGATTCGTTCAACGAAAATTATTTGTCAAGCACCGGCTAGTGAAAATCACCCCGTCTAGTGCGAGTGACCGTGGTGTCCATGTCCGTGGCCTTGACCCGCATCTGGCTCTGCAGCTGCTGGCTTTTCAACAACAAGAACTTCAGTTGTGAGCAGCATCGCTGCAATTGACGCGGCATTTTGCAACGCTGAGCGGGTTACTTTCACCGGGTCAATAACACCTTGGGCGATGAGATCACCGTATTCACCGGTTGCAGCATTGAGACCGTGGCCGGCTGGCAATCCAGCAACCTTGGCAACAACAACGTAACCGTGCTCCCCTGCGTTTTCAGCAATCCAGCGAAGTGGCTCAGATGTTGATTTACGAATAATTGCAACACCGGTTGCCTCGTCGCCAGTCTTTCCTAGATTGGAATCAAGGACCTTTGCAGCCTGAACGAGCGCGGTTCCACCACCGGAAACAATTCCCTCTTCGATCGCTGCGCGGGTTGCCGATACAGCATCTTCAATTCGGTGCTTCTTTTCCTTGAGCTCAACTTCGGTGTGGCCGCCGACTTTGATGACAACAACACCGCCAACGATCTTGGCAAGACGTTCCTGCAACTTCTCGCGATCCCAATCCGAATCTGAGCGCTCAATTTCGCTCTTAATCTGTGCA